>JAEZAI010000503.1 GCA_023427825.1 Actinomycetes bacterium | reverse complement strand
CTCTTCGACCTGTCCGACATCGACTCCGACGGCCTCATCGACGAGGACTACCTGGCCGCCCTCGTGGCGATCGAGGGCAGCGCGTCGGAGGTGCAGCGCCGGTACTTCGACTCGATGTCCGACCTGGAGCGGTTCCAGGACCTCGCCGAGCAGCTGCAGCTCGGGTCCGATCCGGCCCTCTTGCAGGTGCCGATCACGTTGCTCACGCTCACCAGTGCCCCGTACCTCCGCGGTGCGGTGTTCCAGGACGAGCTCATCGCCGCGCTCGGCAACCCCGCCGGTCCGGACCTCTCGCTCACCCGCTACCCGGCCACCACCGAGCAGGCCTTCGACACCGCCCGCTTCCTGGCCGACGAGCCGGCGGTCCCCGTGGCGACCCCGCCTGCTGACGGCGCAGCGGTGCGGTCGGGCCCGTTCGGTCAGTTCATGCTGACGCTCCTGCTGAAGGAGGGCCTGGCGCTCGCCGCCGTCGATCCGGTCACCGTCGGCTGGGCCGGCGACGCCTACGTCACCTGGTCCAACGGCGCCACCGACTGCCTCCGTCTGGACACGAAGATGGACACCGCCGGACAGGCCACCGCCCTCGCCGGCGCGCTGACCACCTGGTCCGCCCGGCACCCGGGCGCCACGATCGAGGCACCGGCGCCGGACACGGTGCGCCTCACCTCCTGCGCCGGCTGACCGACCGCCCGGCACTGTCACAGGGCGGCGTCGTCCAGACGAGCGTCGTGACGCGACGAGGGGAGCCCGTGGGCTCCCCTCGATCGAGTGCTCAGTTGGGGCCGCCGCCGCGGGCGCCGACTCGGATCAGGGCAGTGCCGGCGTGATCGTCGTGTTGAAGAAGCTGCTGGCCGGACCGGCGCAGGAGTTCGGCACCTCGATGAGGCCGCCGACGATGGCCACGCTGCCCATCGAAGACATCTTGGTCTGGATGGTCGAGCCGACCGCACCGGTGGCCTTCACCTGCAGGCGGACCTGCGGCATCTGGACCTCCTGGCCAGGGGTGAATGGTCCCGGGACCCTGTACACCAGGTCGGTGCCCTCGATCTTCACGCTCGGCATGCCCGCACCGGCGTTGATGCTGGAGGACAGGACCGTGTCGACCAGCTGCATGTTCTGCGAGAGCGGGAACTTGATCGTCATGCCGACCATCGAGGTGATCTGGTACCCCTGCACCTCGACCGGCGGGATGAACGGGCCGGGCGTCACCATCATGTAGAACTCGCTGCCCTGCGGCGCGCTGGGCGGCGCCGTCACGTTCACCGACGCGTTCTGCGTGAAGCCCATGGCCCCGACCGGCGTGAACGCGGTGCAGTTCATCGTGAAGCCGGTCCACACGCCACCCGACGGCTGGGTGAACACCAGCGTGGTCGAGGTGGTCGTCGTGGTGGTGGTCCCACCACCGCCACCGGGAGCGGCAGGTTCGGGCGCACACGCGACACCGAGTCCTACCAACGCCACTGCGCCGGCCGCCAAGGCGGCGCGCACCACACCGGACTTCTTCATCATCACCATCGCCATGCTCGATCCCCCCAGATCGTTGTTGCGCGACCGTAACACTCGAACGGGGCTCAGGAATAGCCTCGCCAGGGCGATTTCTCCCGAAGTGCATCCTGACGCGCACGGGCGGGCCGGCCGCCGCAGCGACCGACCCACCCGGGCAACCCGACGACATCGACTCCGTCAGGCGACCTGCAGCTCCCTCGGCTCGAGCGCTGCGACGATCGCGTCGAGCACGCTCTGGTCCGGCTGCGGCGGCACCTCGGCCGTCGGCGCCTCTCGCGTGGCGTCCAGCGCAGCGCCCACGAAGCTGCCGGCGATCATCGGCGAGTGGCAGCCGGTCATGACGGCGGGCCGGAGCGCCTCGATGCGGTCGACCGTGCGCTGGAACCGGGCGTCGTCCACGAGCTGCAGCCACGGGCTCACGTAGCGGGCGAACGTGTGGATCCCGGCGGTCCACTCGTCGACGTCGAGCTCGGACACCGTCCGGACCGGATCGACCATCGGAGAGGCGAACGAGTCGCTCGCCCAGTAGACGCGGGTCGTCGGATCGAACAGGCCGCGGGTCGTCGGCGAGTCGAACACCGGCGGGCGCACCAGGTGCAGCGTGCGGTCGCCGACGTCGAGCGTGTCGCCGTCCTTCATCCAGCGCCACCGCTGCGGCGGGACGTCGAGCGTGGCGCCCATCCGCTCGACCATGAACCAGTCGATGACGGCGATGGCGTTCGGCGCGGCGGCCATCAGCGCGTTGAGGTTGCCGGTGTGGTCGACGTCGTCGTGGCTGATGAACACCCAGCGGACGTCCTCGGGTTCGACCAGCGAGAACACGTCCGCCAGGTACTGGTCCCGGTTCTCCACGACGCCGGTGTCGACGACGACGGGCTCCTGGGCCCGGATGACCATCGTGTTGAGGCCCACCGAAACGGGCTCGGTGCCCTCGCCGTGGTGGTCGTGGATCAGGAACGTCTCGGGCGCGATCTGCGTCGGCTCGAAGCGGGTCTTGGTGGGCGGTGCGGTGTGCATGTCGGTGACCTCCTGGGTCGCTCGGCTGTCGATGCCGCACCGTCGCACCGCCCCTTTGGGATCGGCCGTGCACAGGATCTCCAAAGGTCCGCGAGCGACGATCCTGGCCATGGAGGGGTCGATCCAGGTCCGTGACGCGAGCGAAGATCTCCGGATGCAGGACGCGGTCGGCGCCCCGATCCGGTTCGCCCGGGTGGATGACGGCGCGATCGCGTGGCAGCGCTGGGGTGAGGGCAACGCCGACCTGGTGATCGTCCCGCCGCTGGCGCAGAACATCGAGCTCGCCTGGGAGCGTCCGGAGTACCGGCGGCTGTTCGACCGGCTCGGGAGCTTCGCCCGGGTCGTCCACTTCGACAAGCGGGGGACCGGGGCGTCGGACCGCACGTCGCGCATGCCGACCATCGACCAGCGCGTCGAGGACCTCGCCGCGGTCATGGACGCCGCAGGCCTGGAGCGCGCCCCCGTCGTCGGCATCTCCGAGGGCGGACCGGTCGCCATCGCCTTCGCCGCCACCTACGCCGAGCGGGTCGAGTCGCTCGCACTGATCGCGTCGGGCGCCCGCACGATCGGCGACGAGACCGATGACGAGCGCGAGGGACGCCAGGCGCTGGTCTCGTACTTCCACGAGCGGTGGGGGACCGACCGCACGGTCACGCTCGACGTGTTCGGTCCGAGCGTCGCCGAGGACCCGGACTACCGGGCCTGGGAGGCGCGCTACGAACGGCAGTCCGCCACCCCGGCTGCCCTACGCGAGCTGCTCGACATGATCGAGGCGATCGACGTCCGGCCGCTGCTCGGCGCGGTCACCTGTCCCATGCTGATCGTCCACCGTCGGGACGATCGGATCGTGCCGATCGCCATGGCCCGGGAGACCGCCGCGCTGGTGCCGACGTCGCGCCTGGTCGAGCTCGACGGCGACGACCACTTCGTGCACACCGGTGACGTCGACGGGTGGGTCGACCACCTCGAGCGCTTCGTCGTCGGGTCGGTGAGCCCGCCGTCCAGGCGTCGTCGCGAGCGAACGGTCCGGATCGCGACCATGGGCGGCTTCGACGTGGTCGTCGACGGCGAACCGGTGCCGGCCAGCGCGTGGGGATCGCGCCAGGCGCGCCTGGTGTGCAAGCGGCTGGCGGTGGCGGTCGACCGGCCGGTGCCCCGCGACGAGCTCGCGGATCTGCTGTGGCCCGACGAGCTCGACCAGGCCAAGCGCAGTGCCCGGCTCTCTGTTGTCCTGTCGAACATCCGGCGGGTGCTCGGCGGCGGCCTGGTCGCGGATCGGGAGGCGGTCCGGCTGGATCTCTCCCACGTCGACCTGGACCTCGTCGGCGTCGACGCCGCCGCGGCAGGGGGCGACGACGCCGCGCTCGTCGCCGCGTACGCCGGACCGGTCCTGCCCGAGGACGCCTACGAGGACTGGGCGATCTCAGTCCGCGAGCGCGTGGCGCTGTCGGTCGGCAGCGCCCGACGGCGGCTGGCCGCGGCGGCCGAGGCCGAGCGCCGGTGGGACGACGTCGTCGACCACGCCCACGCCGTCATCGAGCTCGACCCGTACGACGAGCGGGCCCACGAGTCGCTCGTGAGGGCGCTGCTCTCCGATGGTCGACGCGGAGAGGCGCAGTCGGCGATGGACCGCTACCGCGACCGCATGGCCGAGCTCGGCATCGAGCCCGCCGACCTCATGCGCACCCCGCCCGCCCGCTGACCGGCGTGGCAAGGGTGTCGCTCGCTCAGAACTGCTCGGTCGGCGTGATGCTGCCGACCTGGACGCCCTTGGCCGCCGCCCGGTCGAGCAGCTCCTGGTAG
Organism: Actinomycetes bacterium; assembly: GCA_023427825.1. GTDB lineage: Bacteria > Actinomycetota > Acidimicrobiia > Acidimicrobiales > Microtrichaceae > Dermatobacter. The sequence goes on along the minus strand of JAEZAI010000503.1, from coordinate 383 downwards.
AGCTCCGGCGACACGGTCTTGGTCCGAGAGAGGAAGAAGCCGCTGTAGCCGCTCGGGTCGCTGACGATCGCCCACCGGTAGTCGGGGTCGAGGTCGACGATCCAGTAGTTGCCCGGCGGGTCCGCAGACGCCGGCCCGGTGAACGACACGTTCAGGCGGGCGTTGGTGTCGTCGACCGGGACCGCCGAGCCGACGATCCGGGACTCGGGGCCGTCGGCGGTGAAGTAGTTGCCGCTGTTCTCCACCCGGATCGAGCCGTCGGGGTTCAGCGAGTACTGCGCCGTCGAGTTCACCAGTCCGATCGAGAAGAACTGCTTGACGCTGCCCACCTCGTACCAGGTGCCGAGGTACCGCTCGACGTCGACCGACGGCACGGTCGACGT
>JAEZAI010000481.1 GCA_023427825.1 Actinomycetes bacterium | reverse complement strand
TTCAGCGGGAGCACCTGGTACCGCTCGGCCTCGCTCCACCACAGCGCCTGCAGCTCCTCGAGCGTGTCGGGGTGCTCCGCGGCGAGGTCGTGGACCTCGGAGAAGTCCTCCGCGACGTGGTACAGCTCCCAGACGTCCTCGTCGAAGGGGCGTGACGTGTCGGTGCCGTCGTACGCGATGAACACCGGCGAGTGGAAGACGACCGCCTTCCAGCCGTCGTGGTACAGCGCCCGCGAGCCGAGCATCTCGTAGTACTGCGTGACGTGCTGGCCCGGGTCGGCCGGGTCGTCGAGGGTCGCGGCGAAGCTCACGCCCTCGATCGCGGTCTGCTCGACGCCGGCGATGACGTCCGGAGCCTCGATGCCGATCAGCTCGAGGAGCGTCGGGAGCACGTCGATGGCGTGCACGTACTGGTGCCGGGTGCCGCCCTCGGTGCCCAGGCGCGCCGGCCAGTGGACGATGAGCGGGTCGGCCACGCCGCCCTCGTGGGTGTCGCGCTTGAACCGCTTCAGCGGCGTGTTCCCGGCCCACGCCCAACCCCAGGGGTAGTGGTTGTTTGCGGTCGGGCCGCCGAGCTCGTCCAGCCGGGCCAGGTTCTCCTCGAGCGACTCGGGCACGAGGTTGAAGAAGTACTGCTCGTTGAACGAACCGCTGACGCCACCCTCGGCCGACGCGCCGTTGTCGCTCATCAGCACCACGATCGTGTTGTCGAACTGACCGGTCCGCTCCAGGTGCTCGACGAGCCGGCCGACCTGCGCGTCGGTGTGGGTGAGGAAGCCGGCGAAGGCCTCCATCAACCGGGCGGCCACACGTCGCTCGTCGTCGCTCAGCGAGTCCCACGGCGGCACCCACGTGGGGCGCTCCGACAGGTCGGTGCCCTCCGGCAGCAGCCCCGATGCGACCTGCTGCTCGAACACCTCGTCGCGCCAGCGGTCCCAGCCGCGGTCGAAGTGGCCGCGGTACGCATCGATGTAGGACGCCGGCGCCTGGTGCGGAGCGTGGCACGCACCGGGCGCGAACCACAGGAAGAACGGGCGGTGCCGGGCGTCGCCGTGCAGGTCGGTGAGGTACCGGATGGCGTGGTCGACCAGGTCCTCGGTCAGGTGGTAGCCGTCCTCGGGCGCGGCCGGGGGCTCGACGGGCGTCACGTCCTGCACCAGCTCGGGGTGGTACTGGTCGGTCTCGCCGCCCATGAACCCGTAGAACCGCTCGAAGCCGCGGCCGAGCGGCCACTTGTCCCGCGGACTGCCGGCGCCGTTCTCGCTCGTCGGCGCCAGGTGCCACTTGCCGACGGCGAAGGTGGCGTAGCCCTCGTCCCGCAGGATCTCGGAGAGGAAGCCGTTCTCCCTGGGGATCGCAGCGTTGTAGCCGGGGAAGCCCATGGCGAGGTCCGCCACGCGGGCCATGCCGTTGGAGTGGTGGTTGCGCCCGGTCAGCAGGCACGCCCGTGTGGGCGAGCAGAGCGCCGTCGTGTGGAAGTTGGAGAAGCGCCGGCCGCCGGCGGCCCGCCGGTCGAACGTCGGGGTGGCGATGTCCGAGCCGTAGCAGCCGAGCTGCGCATAGCCGACATCGTCGAGCAGCACGACGAGCACGTTCGGTCGGTCCCGCAGGTCCTCGATCGGTGGCCACCACGCCCGCGAGTCCTCGAGTGTCCGACCGATGCGACCACCGAACTGCTGCGACATCAGCCGGAAGCTAACGCGGGCGCCGCGGGGTCGACCGGTGGCGGACCCGTCAGTCGGCGGACTGCACCGGCTGGGTGAACTGGAGCGAGGCCTCGCCGTCCTCGAGCGACACCTCGACGTCGACCACCATCAGACCCTGGTCGATCTGCTCGGCTGTCATCGAGGAGCCCTCGTCCGCGACCACGTCGAAGGCCTTCGAGGCGGTGGTGCCGTACAGGCCGCCGTCAGCCCACTGCGCGGTCAGGAAGCCCTCGATCTGCTCGACGGCGGATGCCCAGGTCGCAGGTCCGTCGGGCTCGAACACGTACGGCTCGAGCCCCGCGATGATGCTGCGGCGGAGGAAGTCGATCATCCGCTGGCGCGAGAGGTCCTCCGTGCTGACCTCGGTCGACAGCGTCCGGTCGCCCATGACGACGGTGCCGACGGTCGGCAGCGACATGATCGAGTTGATGCCGCCGCCGGCCAGGACGGTCGCCTGCGAGTTGTTGGCCGACACCGTCGCGGCGAGACCGCGAAGCGGCTGGGACGGTCCACCGGCGGGCGCCCACGGCCCGGAGCTCCGATCGGTGGCCGCGAGCAGCCCGGCCAGGACGGCCGCGCTCGACACGGTCCGACCGTCGAGGACCAGCGACGATGACAGCAGGGACATCGACCCCGCGGCGGGCGACTGGCGGAGCGGGGCGACGACCGAGACGAGCGCGGCGGCCCACTCGGGATCGGAGGGCTGGGCGACCGACGACGGTGGGTCCAGGAGGGCGATGCCGGTCGCCTGCGCTGCGGCGGGACCCATCTCGCCGGCGAGCGACACCCACGACTCGCCGTCGAGGCCGCTCATCGCCGGCACGACCAGCAGGTCCCAGCCCCGCACGTCGTCGATCGGCCCCGTCACCGCGGCCAGGAGGGACGGCGCCGACTCATCCGCCACCAGCTGCACGATCGCCGTCGTGCCGCCCTGTGCGAAGAACTGCTCGACCGCCACCGTCAGCGCCGGGCTGGCTCCCTGCACCGACTCGGCGAAGTCCGCGCTCGAACCGATCGAGACCGTCGACGCCGGATTCCCGTCGGCGACAGCGGATCCGGCACCGACGAACAGGGTCACGCCCGACGGGGCCGCCTGGATCTGCATGTCCGCGGAGAGCTGCTCGACCTCCACCCCGGGCGGCTGGATCGACGGTGGCGGGGCGAGCGTGGTGGTCGTCGCCCCGTCGGGCTGTGCAGCGACGGGCGCGGCGATCGCGACGCCTGCGAGCGCCGCGAGGAAGGCGACCACGAGGAGCGGCCGCCGGGTCATGCCCGCCCCGCGACGATCGTGGCGAGCTCGACGTGGTCGGCCTGGTCCAGGGCGACCCCGGCGACCGTCACCTCGACGAAGCGACCGTCGACCACCATGCCGACGACCCCGTCGAACGGCGCCTGGAAGGCCGCCGAGGCGCCCGCGACGGTGGCGTCACCGACCGTGGGGTTGGCGGCCAGGGCCTCACGGGCCGCGTCGAACGGGGCGGCGCCCACCTCGTCGGCCACGACGACCTGCACGGTGCCCCGGTGATCGACGTCGGTGAAGTGGCAGAGTCGCACCGGCGTCGGTTCGGATCGGCTGGACGGGGCGGCGGCGCCCACGGTCCAGCCCGTGACGGCGTCGACCTCGGCCGCGTCGAGCATGGCGCAGGGGTCCGTGGTCGACGCGGCGACCGGTTCACCCAGGCGACCACGACGGGCGCCGTCGTCGTCCGACGAGCAGGCGATCGACGACGTCGCGAGCGCGACGAGCGCAGCGGTCAGGAGTGTTCGGCGGACTCGGCCCACCCCGATCCATCGGCAACGACGGGTCGGAGATGAGGCCGAGGACCCGCCGGGCGGGATCGGAGGGGTCAGTGGCGCCGGACGCCACCCATCCACGTCTCCAGCACCTCGATGTCGGCGATGTGGCGCGGGTCGACCGTCGTCGGGTCCTCGGCCAGCACGACCGCGTCGGCGAGCTTGCCCGGCTCGAGCGTGCCGATCTCGTGGTCGCTGTGGCACTGCCAGGCGGCGTCAGCCGTCATCGCCCGGATCGCGGCCTCCACCGGCACCCGCTCGTCGGGGGTGAGCACCGTGCCGGGCTCCCGCCAGAGGTCGCGGGTCACCGCGTTGTGGATGCAGCGCAGCGGATCGATCGGCGTCACGGACTCGTCGGAGTGCAGCGTCCAGCGGATGCCCGAGGCCGAGCACGATGCCGTGCGGTCCAGCAGGTCGGCCCGCTGCGGCCCGATGATCCGGTCGCGGAACGCCTGGCCCCAGAAGTGGACGTGTCCGATCAGGAACGACGGGGACAGGCCGAGCTCCGAGATGCGTGCGATCTGCTCGTCGTGCAGGAGCGAGCAGTGCTCGATGCGGTGGCGGCGGTCGCCGTGCCCCGCGGCGTCGCTGGCCTCGACCGCGGCGGTCAGCGCGTCGAGCGCGTGGTCGATCGCCCGGTCGCCGTTGGCGTGGATGACGACCTGCCAGCCGTGCGCCGCGCGGAGGCGGGCCGTCTCCACGAGCACGTCGGCGTCGATGTACGGGATGCCGGCGTCGTCGGAGCCGAGGTACGGCTCGCGGAGCAGGCCGGTCCGGCCCTGGTTGGAGCCGTCCGACACGATCTTCCAGCCGGTGGCGCGGATGAGCTCGTCGCCGTCGCCGCAGGCGGTGCCGGCGTCGACGAACGACTGACCCCGGCTGTCGTGCAGGGAGTAGCGCAAGCGAGTGGCGAGCCCGTCGTCGTCGGCCATCGACCGGTAGATGCCGACCTCGTCGGGTCCCCTCAGCGTGCCGGTGCCCTGGTCGCAGATCGTCGTCACGCCGACCGTCGACGCCCGCTGCGCCACGGCACGGGCCTGTTCGATGAGATCGAGCGAGCCCATGGACGGGTTGTGGGCCATCACGCTGAGCATGGCGCCCTGACCGATGAGGACCCCGTTGGGCGAGCCGTCGGCGCGGCGACCGTACGGCGAGTGCGGGATGTCGGGCGTGTCGCGGTCGATGCCCGCTGCCGCGAGCGCCGCGCTGTTGGCGTAGGCGAAGTGCAGGGACGCATTGGTGACGACGACCGGGACCTCGGTCGACACGCGGTCGAGCAGGTCGGTGGTCAGCTCGTCGGGACCGGCCTGCAGTGACGGATCGAACTGGCGCCCGGTCAACCACCGGCCCGGTTCGACCGACGGGACGAGCGAGCTGAGATGGTCGATCGCGGCGTCGACCGTGTCGAAGCGGAACGGCCCCACGTCGTGCCACGACCGCAGGAGCGCGGTGGGCAGCACGTGGGCGTGCGGCTCGATGAACCCAGGAAGGATCGTCGCGCCGGGACGGTCGAGCACCGTGGCGTCGTCGC
>JAEZAI010000445.1 GCA_023427825.1 Actinomycetes bacterium | reverse complement strand
CACCAGGACCACGCGGTCTCGGCGGTCCTCCATGAGCTTCACGATCTGGTCGACGGCCTCTCGGCAGAAGTCGTTCTCGCCGCCGCGGGCCAACGTGTAGGCCTCGTCGATGAACAGCATCCCCTCGTCGGCCTCGTCGAAGCGCTTCGTGACGAGCGGCGCCGTCTGGCCGACGTAGCCGGCGACCAGTCCGGAGCGGTCCGTCTCGACCAGGTGGCCCCGCTCGACCACGCCGAGCGTCCGGTAGATCTGCGCGAGCAGACGGGCGACGGTCGTCTTGCCGGTGCCCGGGTTGCCGGTGAAGACCAGGTGGTGGGAGGTCTCGACGGTGGGCAGCTCCCGTTCGGCCCGCAGCTGCTGGACGCGCAGGAAGTCGGCGACCAGGCGCACCCGCGCCTTGACCTGCTCCAGGCCCACCAGGTCGTCGAGCTCCGCCAGCAGCTCCTCGAGCGGCCTGGGCGGCGGATCGGGCGGTCGCTCGCCCTCCGGCGCCTCCGGTGGGAGCGCGGACTCGGGCGGCGTGGCGTGGACGGGGCGCTCGGGGTCGCGGCTGCGCAGACCGTCGAGCAGGCGGGCCCGCAGCGCCGAGATGGCCTCGAGCTCGGCGCGGGCCGGGATGACGTCCAGGCTGGCCACCACGTGGGCGATGTCGAGCGACCGCTCGTAGTACCGGTCGGCCAGCCGGGTGCCGCCGCGGCGGTCGGCGTCGACGAGGAGGCCGAACAGCTCGGAGTCGACCTCGAGCCAGCGCCGGTGGCCGGCCACCATCGTCGAGCCCCGGAGGGTCTCGGGCGTGGCCCGGATGAGCTGGGAGTCCCGCAGGCGGGGACCGAACGCGTCGATCAGGGCGTTCAGCTCCTCGTCGGTGTGGCGGTCGTCCGCGTCGATCATGGCCGTCGTCAGGTTGAACGCCTCGACCGTCACGTCGTCGGTGAAGCGGCCCCGGTCGATGCCCTTCAGCCCGCTCGTCGCCTCTTCGAGGGCCATCCCCACGTCGTCGACGAAGGACGACACCACCGCGTCGAGGGGTCCGGATCCCACGGCGGTGAAGGGTATCGGTAGCCTTCCGGGATGGCCGTCACCCCGATCCCGGAGCTCGCCCGTCGTGCCAAGGCGGCGTCGCGCCTGCTGGCGACGGCGTCCAGTGCCGTCAAGGACGAGGCGCTGCTGACCGCCGCCGACCTGCTCGAGGCCCGCGCCGCCGACGTGCTCGCCGCCAACGCACTGGACGTGGCGGGCGCGGAGGACGCCGGCATCCCGGCCGGGCTCGTCGACCGTCTTCGCCTCACGGAGGACCGCATCGCCGGCATGGCCGCCGGCCTGCGGCAGGTGGCGGCGCTGCCGGATCCGGTGGGCGAGGAGCTCGACGGCTGGGTACGTCCGAACGGCCTGCGGATCTCCCGCGTCCGGGTGCCGCTCGGCGTCGTGGCGATCATCTACGAGAGCCGTCCCAACGTCACCTCCGATGCCGCCGGGCTCTGCCTCAAGTCGGGCAACGCCGCCTTCCTCCGCGGCTCGTCGACCGCCATCCACTCCAACCTCGCGATCGCGGACGTGCTCCGGGAGGCCGTGGCGAAGGCCGGGCTGCCCGAGGACTCGGTGATCGTCGTCGAGGACACGTCGCGCGAGGCGGCCACCGAGTTCATGCAGCAGGAGGGCCTGGTCGACTGCCTCATCCCGCGCGGGGGAGCGTCGCTGATCGCCTCCATCAAGGAGCACGCGACCGTGCCGTTCGTGATCGACGGCGACGGCAACTGCCACGTGTACGTCGACGAGGCGGCGGACCTGGACGTGGCCGAACGCATCCTCGTCAACGCGAAGACCCAGCGCCCGTCGGTGTGCAACTCGGCCGAGTCGCTCGTGGTCCACGCCAAGGTGGCCGCCGAGTTCCTGCCCCGCATGGACGCCGCGCTCGCGGACGTGGAGCTGGTCGGCGACGGTCGGGCCCGGTCGCTGATCCCGCGCATGGGCGAGGCCACCGAGGACGACTTCTCCCGTGAGTTCCTGGACCTGAAGATGTCGGTGCGCGTGGTCGACGACCTCGACCAGGCCATCGCCCACGTGAACGACCACTCGACCGGGCACTCCGAGGCCATCGTCACCACGGACGTGCGCGCCGCCGACCGCTTCCTCAACGAGGTCGACGCCGCCGCGGTGCTGCTGAACGCCTCCACCAGGTTCGTGGACGGCGAGGAGTTCGGCTTCGGCGCCGAGATCGGCATCTCCACCCAGAAGCTCCACGCCCGGGGGCCGATGGGGCTTCAGCAGCTGACCACCGCCAAGTACGTGGTCCGCGGCGACGGCCAGATCCGGGGCTGAACCGATGCGGCGCACGGTGGCCGTCGCGCTGCTGGCCGTCGCCCTGCTCGCCGCGGTGGCGTGCGACCCGCCCGAGCCGCCACCGGGACCGCCCACCGGCGAGTGCCGGCCCGATCCCTTCACCGCCGAGCTCCAGCGCGACATCGACGCGTTCGGCGCCGCCGCCCACCACGTGACCGCCGCGGTGTACGACGACCGGACCGGCTGCTGGTACCACCTCCGCCGGGGCCAGCGGGTCACGACCGCGTCGGTGGTTAAGATCGAGATCATGGCGGCGACGATCCTGCGGGCGCAGGACCAGGGGCGGGGCCTGACGCACTGGGAGGCGACGCGGATCGGCCCGATGATCCACGCCTCCGACGACGCCGCCGCCTCCGCGCTGTGGAGCGACCTCGGCGGGGCGCGGGGCATGTCGGACTGGGGCGCGCGGATGGGTCTGGCCGCGACGGACGAGGTCGAGCCCAAGTGGGGTCTGAGCTCCACGACCGCCGAGGACCAGGCGGCGTTCGTGCACCGGCTGCTGCAGGGCGACCTGCTCGAACCGGCCCGGCGCGGCCTGGCGTGGTGGGAGCTCGAGAACATCCGCGACGACCAGCGGTGGGGCGTCCGCTACGGCGTGCCGCCGGGCTGGGAGGTCGGCCACAAGAACGGGTTCGCCGGCTCCACCTGCTGCGGGTGGCGCGTGAACTCCGTCGGCTACGTGGCGGATCCGGCCGGCGGCGGCTACTCGATCGCGATCCTGTCCGACGGCTGGGCCTCGCTGCCCCAGGGCGTGCCGATGGTCGAGGTCGTCGCCGGCGCCGTGGCCCGGTCGCTGGCGAACTGAGACCGCTTTGCAGCGGATCTCGATGGTCGGCGTCCCCGGCTCGGGCAAGTCCACGTTCGGGCGGCGGATCGCCGACACGATCGGAGCGCCCTTCACGGAGCTCGACTCGGTGTTCCACCGTCCTGGCTGGACGCACCCCGACCGCGAGGAGTTCCGGGCCGAGGTGGCCGAGCTGGTCGCGGGGGAGCACTGGGTGATCGACGGCAACTACTCCGCGGTCCAGGACCTGGTGTGGGCCCGCGCCGATGCCGTCGTGTGGCTGAACCCGCCCCGCGTGACGGCCTCCGGCCGGGTGCTGAGACGGACGCTGCGACGGGTCGGGCGCGGCGAGGAGCTGTGGAACGGCAACCGGGAGCACTGGACCAACCTCATCAGCCGGGACCCCGAGCAGAACATCGTCCTCTGGTCGTGGGTCAAGCACCCCGAGTACCAGGCGAAGTACGGCGCAGCGTTCGACGAGCCGGAACCCGCCGGTCAGCAGAGGATCCGGCTCCACACCGAAGAGCAGGCGCGGCTGCTGCTCGCCGAGCTCGCGGACCGCGCCGTCTCCCCGCCCGTACCCTGACCGGATGGCGACCGGAGCCGACGCCCAGATCCGTCCCTTCCGTCCCGGCGACGACGACGCGCTCATGCAGGTGTGCCTGCGGACCGGCGACGCCGGCCGGGACGCCAGCGGGCAGCTCGTCGACGGCGATCTGATGGGCACGATCTGGTGCATGCCGTACCTGGTGCTGGAACCCGAGCTGGCGTCCGTGGTCGCCGTCGGTGACGAGCCGCCGATCGGCTACGTCCTCGGTGCCCTGGACACCGTGGCGTTCCACGCCGCTGCCGAGGAGCGGTACTGGCCGGCGGTCCGGGAGCGCTACCCGCTCGACGCGTTCCGCGACGACCAGCTGGACGCCCTGCTCATCCACCTCATCCACGACCGCAGCGGTGCCGCCGGCGACGACGCCGAGCTGCTCGAGCGGTACCCGTCGCACCTGCACATCGACCTGCTGCCCGAGGTCCAGGGCCAGGGGCTGGGCCGCCGGCTGATCGACCGGCTGCTCGGTCAGCTGGGCGATCGGGGGAGCACCGGGGTGCACCTGGGCGTGAGCCGTCGCAACGCGGGCGCCATCGAGTTCTACCGGCGGGTCGGCTTCGAGGAGTGGGGCGCCGGCGACGCCATCAACCACACGTTCGTGCGCGCCATCGCGCCTCGGTGACCCTCACGCCTCGGTGACGCTCAGGCCTCGGTGACCCTCAGGACTCGGTGACGCGGCCGTCGAGCACCTCGATGCGGCGCTCCACCCGCACCGCCTCGAGCAGCCGGCGGTCGTGGCTGACCAGCAGCAGCGTGCCGTCGAAGCCGTCGAGCGCCTGCTCCAGCTGCTCGATCGCCGGCAGATCCAGGTGGTTCGTCGGCTCGTCGAGCACCAGCACGTTCACGCCCCGGGCCTGCAGCAGGGCCAGCGCCGCCCGGGTGCGCTCGCCCGGCGACAGCCCCGAGGCGGACCGCCCGACCTGCTCGCCGCCCAGGCCGAACTTGGCGAGCAGCGTGCGGATCTCCGACGTCGTCAGCTCGGTTCCGTCGCCCTCGCGCAGGTGGTCGGCGAACGCGTCGAGCAGCGTGCGGTCGTCGCCGAACGCGGCGCGGGCCTGGTCCACCTCGCCGATCCGCACCGACGCCCCGAGCGACGCCGAGCCCTCGTCCGGCTCGAGGCGTCCGAGCAGCAGCGCCAGCAGGGTGGACTTGCCCGAGCCGTTGGGTCCGGTGATGGCGATGCGGTCGCCGCGGTCGACCTGCAACGTGACCGGCCCGAGGGTGAAGTCGCCGCGGCGGACGACGGCGGCGGAGGTCGTCGCCACCACCTGGCCCGACGGCGGGGCGCCGGCGATCGAGAACCGCAGCTCCCACTCCTTGCGCGGCTCCTCGACCTCCTCGATCCGCTCGATCGCCTTCTCGGTCCGGCGAGCTTTGGCCGCCAGCTGCTCCGAGGTCGCGATGTTGTGGTGGCGGATGAACTTGTCGCGCTCGGACCGGTCGCGCCGGGCGTTGCCGGCGCCCTTGTCCGCCCACGCCCGCTGCGTGCGGGCCCGGTCGGTCAGCGTCTGGACGGTGTCCGCGTACTCCTCGTAGCGCTCCCTCGCCTGCTCCCGGGCCCGCGCCCGCTCGGTCAGGTAGGACTCGTAGCCGCCGCCGTAGAGCTGCCACGACTGCTGGTGACGGTCGAGCTCCAGCACCTGGGTGGCGGTGCGGGTCAGGAACTCGCGGTCGTGGCTGACCACGACGATGCCGCTCGACGCCTCCTGCACGAACCGCTCGAGTCGTTCGAGTCCCAGCAGGTCGAGGTCGTTCGTCGGCTCGTCGAGCAGCAGCACGTCGAAGCGGCTGAGCAGGAGCGCGGCCAGGCTGGCGCGGGCGGCCTGACCGCCCGACAGCGTGGTCATGTGCTGGTCCGCGTCCACGTCCAGGCCCACGTCGGCGGCCACCTGTGGGATGCGGGCGTCCAGGTCCGCGCCGCCGAGCGCGAGCCATCGCTCGAGCGCCAGCGCGTAGCGGTCGTCGCTGCCGTCGGTCCCGGCGGCCAGAGCTTCGGTGGCCGCGTCCATCTCCTCCTGGGCCGCGGCCACACCGGTACGCCGGGCGAGGTAGGCGGCCACGGACTCCCCGGGGAGCCGGTCGGTCTCCTGCGGGAGCAGGCCGACGGTGGCGTCGGGCGGTTGGAGCACCACGTCGCCCGCCGCCGGCGCCTCCAGGCCGGCCAGCTGCTGGAGCAGGGTGGACTTGCCAGCCCCGTTCGGGCCGACCAGCCCGGTGACGGACCCGGGCGCGACCACCAGGTCGACGCCGGAGAACAGGGTGCGGGGGCCGTGCTCGGCGGTCAGTCCACGGGCCACCAGCTGCGCACTCATGGCCGGCGATCGTAGGGACGGCAACGGTGGGACGCCGAGCGAGAATCGTGATTGACCGTGCGGTCAAGAGCGTCGGTAGTCTGCCGCGATGAGCTCCGAGCAGACCGATCCCCGCTTCGACACCGTTGACGACGTCCGGGACCGGCTCCGCAAGGTCGACTACCTCTCCGACGAGTCGATCGCCGGCATCGTCTACCTGGCCGATCGACTGGGCAAGCCGATCCTGGTCGAGGGTCCGGCGGGCACCGGCAAGACCCAGCTGGCCAAGTCCGTGGCCGAGATCACCGGCGCTCGGCTCATCCGCCTGCAGTGCTACGAGGGCCTGGACGAGTCCAAGGCGCTGTACGAGTGGAACTACAAGAAGCAGCTGCTGCGCATCCAGGCCTCGCGGGGTGAGGGCGAGACCGCCGGCTGGGACGCCATCGAGGAGGACATCTTCTCCGACGACTTCCTGCTGACCCGCCCGCTGCTCGAGGCCATCCGGGCCGACGACCCGGTCGTGCTGCTCATCGACGAGGTCGACCGCGTCGAGGTCGAGACCGAGGCCCTCCTGCTGGAGATCCTGTCCGACTACCAGGTCTCCATCCCCGAGCTCGGCACGATCACCGCCAAGCAGATCCCGATGGTGTTCCTGACCTCGAACAACACCCGCGAGCTCTCCGAGGCACTCAAGCGCCGCTGCCTCTACCTGCAAGTGGACTACCCCGACATGGACCGCGAGAAGGAGATCGTCCTCACCAAGGTGCCGGACATCACCGAGTCGCTGGCCGACCAGGTCGCCCGCATCGTGCGCTCGATCCGCCAGATGGAGCTCAAGAAGTCGCCGTCGGTCTCCGAGACGCTCGACTGGGCGCAGACCCTCATGCTGCTCGGCGTCACCAAGATCGACGCCGAGACCGCGTCGAGCACGGCCAACATCCTGCTCAAGTACCAGTCCGACATCGCCAAGGCCACCAAGGACTTCGCCAACGAGGGCTCGAGCTTCCGCAAGGGCGGCACGTTCTCGGAGCAGAAGTAGGTCCCGTGACCGACACCGCCGTCTACGCCGCCGACGGCCAGGGCATCCTCGCGCTCCTCAACGGGTTCATCGCCGAGCTGCGCGAGGCCGGCCTCCCCGTCAGCCTCACCGAGAACCTCGACGCCATGGAGGCGGTCAAGCACATCCCCATCGAGGACCGTGCCGCCTTCAAGTACGCCCTCGCCGCGACCCTGGTCAAGAACAACGCCCACTGGCGGAGCTTCGAGACGGTGTTCGAGGTCTACTTCTCGATGCGCGGGCGCCAGTTCGCCATCGGCGAGGAGGGCGAGGAGCTCCCCGAGGAGCTGGCCGACGCGCTCGCCGAGATGCAGGGCGACGGCCAGGGTGACGGCCAGATGCAGGGTGGTGGCGGCGGCGACCAGATGAGCCCCGAAGAGCTCGCCGAGATGCTCTACAAGTCGCTCATGAAGGGCGACGACGCCATGATGCGGGC
>JAEZAI010000248.1 GCA_023427825.1 Actinomycetes bacterium | reverse complement strand
GCAGGTCGACGTGCGAGCTGCCGACGAGGGCTCGGACGGCTCCACGACCTCCACCACCCAGGCGCCCGACTGTGCGCAGACGCTGCCGGTCGAGGCCCGGGCGGCACAGCTGATCCTGGCCATGGTGACCACGCCCGAGCTGGCGGGGCCCGCGATCGCCAGCGGCACGATCGGCGGGTTCGGCCTCAAGGGCAACCAGACCAAGAACGTCGGCGAGCAGATCTCCGCCGTCGTCGGCGACGCCCCGCTCCCGCCCCTGGTCGGCGCGGACGAGGAGGGCGGCACGGTGCAGCGGCTGCGCCTCGCCCTGGGCGAGATCCCGTCTGCGGCGTCCGTCGCCAAGGGCACCTCCGAGGAGGCGGCCCAGCAGGCGGCCGAGCACGCCGCCGGCATGAAGCAGCTGGGCTTCAACATGAACTTCGCCCCCGTCGCCGACGTGGGCTCGGGCTCGGGGCTCGGCACCCGCTCGTACGGCTCCGACCCGCAGCAGGTGTCGCGCTTCGTCGAGGCGATCTGGCCCGCCATGCGCGACGCGGGGATCACGCCGGTGGTCAAGCACTGGCCGGGCATCGGCGGGGGCAAGTCCGACCCGCACCAGCGCCTCACCACGCTGGCGGGCATCGACGAGCTGCGGGCGAAGGACCTCATCCCGTTCCAGAACGCGATCAAGGCCGGTGTTCCGGCGGTGATGGTGACCCACGCCGAGGTTCCCGGACTGACCCAGGACAACGAGCCGGCCAGCCTGTCCGCCGCTGCGATCACCGGCGAGCTCCGCGGCACCGAGGGGTTCGACGGCCTGGTGATCACCGACTCCCTCGGCATGGGCGCGATCGCCGCGACCGACACGCAGGCCGAGGCGGCCGAGAAGGCGATCACCGCCGGCGCCGACATCGCCATGGTGTCGGGCGCCGACGTGGTGCCCGAGGTGCACGCCCGGCTGGTCGACGCGATCTCGTCCGGGCGGATCCCGCCCGACCAGGTCCTCGCGTCCGTGCGCCGCGTGCTCGCGGCCAAGGGCATCGACGGCCAGTGCCTGGACGCGGTCGCCCGCTACTCCGCGATCGCCAGGGAAGCGACGACCACCACCGCGGCCACCGGCGGGGGCGGCTCCAGCTCGGTGACGTCGACCACCACCAAGGGGTCCGGCTCGACCTCGGGCTCGGGCTCGGGCTCCGCCACCACGACCACCTCCAGGTCGACGGGCACGACCGCCAAGGGCAGCGCCACCACCACCACGGTGAAGGGCACGGCCACCTCGACCCCCTCGGGAGCCGGCGGCGGCGGGACCACGACGACGATCGACTCGGGGATCAACGACTGAGGTCCCGTCCCGAGGCCGCACACCGAGCGGGCCCCGGAACGACCGCTCGTGAGCTCCTGCGCTACTGGGCGAGCGCGGCGCCCGCCGGGCGACCGGAGGTTGCGAGCCGGCCCTCGACGACCGCCCGGTCGATCGCCCGGTTGACCGCCCGCACGTCGCCGGCCCGGCACCACACACCGTGGACGCGGTCGCCGCCGCGGAGCCCCCGCTCCCACCGCTCGACCGGCAGACCGGCCGACGCCAGCTCCGCGACCAGCTCGATCACGTCGTCGAGCGGCAGGTCGATGACCAGGGCCACGCGGTGACGACGCCAGCGGGTGGTGTCCCACCGCCAGAGCGCTGCGTGCACCGCCGCCCAGCCGGTGGCGGCCGCCGGCACGACCGGGATGCGCACGCGGCCGGAGGTGACCGAGCGCATGGTCTCGCGGACGCCGATGCCCAGGCCGACCCCGAGCGCGGCCTCGGCGCCCCAGGTCCTGCCGTCCGGGCTGATCGTCCGCAAGCCGCCCCAGCGCAGTCCGGACAGGAACCGGGCCAGGCCGGGTGCCCGGCGGTCCACCAGGGCGGCCAGGTCGCCGAGCGTGTCGTGCACCTCCATGCGGCCATTCTGGCGAGTGATCGGCCGGATCCGTCGCCAGGTTTGAACGGGAAGCGGATCGGGCACGGGCAGGCACACGCCGGGGTGACTTGACGCGTCCCGGGGTGGATACTTGGGAGTGACCGAAGGTCAACCGGCCCGATCGCCCAGGGGGGCGGCATCGGACCGGCCGGGTCCAACAGGGGGTCAGACCGATGCGAGTGTCATCGATCCTGTCCAGCAAAGGCTCGACGGTGGCCACCACCGCGCCGTCGGCCCCGCTCACCGAGGCGGTGAACGAGCTGCGACTTCGCGGCGTCGGCGCCCTGGTCGTCTCGTCCGACGGACGGGCCATCGAGGGCATCCTGTCGGAGCGCGACATCGTGCGGCGGCTCGCCGAGCGCGGTGAGGCGATCATGCACGAGCCGGTGTCGGCCGCCATGACCACCGAGGTCGTGACGTGCCAGCCCGACGACGACCTGGAGCGCCTCGCTCGCCGGATGACCGAGACCAGGTGCCGTCACCTGCCGGTGATCGTCGACGGCCAGCTCGTGGGCATCGTCAGCATCGGCGACGTGGTGAAGGCCCGCCTCGAGCAGCTCGAGGAGGAGACGCGCCAGATGCAGGAGTACATCACCACCGGCCGCTGACCTTCTCGGACCCCCGTGAGAGCGGGGTGCCATCGACATCCGGCGTCCTCCGACGACCGTGGCGGATCTGCGCCGAAGGATCGGGATCAGTCGACGAGGCCTGGAAGTCGACGACGTAGCGGTCCACCCAGCTGGTGTCGTTCCCGCCTGGTGTGGGTCCTGCGAGGGTCCCCCGAGCGTCAACCGGCCCGGTCGGCGGCGACCTCGTCGAGCGAGTCGTACTCCTCGGACGTGTCGACCCAGTCCTCGAACTGGATCACGCCGATGTCGGTGAAGCGGTCGCGCAGCCATCCGTCCGCCGCGTCGAGCAGGCCCAGCTTCTTGCAGTTCGGCACGATCTTGGAGAACAGCATCGTCTGGAAGACCTGCGCCTGCTCGTGGTTGCGCGACTCCAGGAACTCGGCGACCGCGCCCGCGTCGGCCCCCATCCGCTCCCACACCTCGAGGTGCTGGAACCGCTTCTGCAGCCGGACGGCGGCGTCGAACGCGAACTCCTGCCGTTCGCGGAGCTCGGGGCCGGTCAGCCCCTGGTAGTACTCCTGCAGGGACAGCACGCCGAAGGCCACGTGGCGCGCTTCGTCGCTCATGACGTAGCGGAGCATCGTCTGCAGCAACGGCTCGGTGGTCATCTGGCGCATGAACCCGAACGCGGCGAGCGCCAGGCCCTCCACCATGATCTGCATGCCCAGGTAGGTCACGTCCCAGCGGGAGTCGGCCAGGATGTCGTCGAGCAGGGACCGCAGGTTGGCGTTGATCGCGTACTGGCTGCCCAGCTTCTCGTCGAGGTAGCGGGCGAACACCTCCACGTGGCGGGCCTCGTCCATCACCTGGGTCGACGCGTAGTACTTGGCGTCGATCCACGGCACGGTCTCGACGATCCGGGCGGTGCAGAGCAGCGCGCCCTGCTCGCCGTGCATGAACTGGCTGAGCACCGAGTTCTGCAGCTGGATGCCGAGCTCCAACCACTCGGCCTCGCCGAAGCTGCGGACCGGCGAGTCGGGGTCCTGGGCAAGGTGCCCGAAGCGGCCCGATCCGGACCCGCCGCCCAGATCGGCGGACACCCGCTCCGGGTCGACGTCGATCGACCAGTCCAGGTCGGTCGACGCGTTCCACTGCGAGCCCTTGGCCTTCTCGTACAGCCGAGACAGGCCGGGACGGCTGCGCTCGTAGTCCCACGTGAACGTGCTCGGCACCTCGGCCAGCACGGCGTGGATGGTGTCGTCGACCTCGGAGCGGTCGAGCTGTTCGAACGTCGTCACGGTGCCCCCCGGGTGTCGGTCGTCCGTTGCACGACGCTACCCCGGCGCGCCCGTCGCCGGAGCGACGCGGACGGTCAGCGGCCGGAGCGGTGCCGGTTCACCGCCGACACGACGGCCTTCAGCGAAGCCGTGAGGATCGACTCGTCGAGGCCGACGCCCCAGCGCACCGACCCGTCGGGGGCCTTGGCCTCCACGTAGGCGGCGGCGGTCGCGTCGGAGCCCGCCGACACGGCGTGCTCCGAGTAGTCCACGACCTCCAGCTCGATGCCGAGGTCGTCCCGCAGCCCGTGCATGAAGGCCGAGATCGGGCCGCCGCCCTCGCCGACCACGGTGCGGGGTTCGCCGTCGACGACCAGCTGGGCCGTCACCCGCGACCGCTCCGAGTTGGTCGTCGCCTCGGCGGTGCGGAACGCGATGCCCTTGGCGCCGGACGATGCCTGGTCGTCGTCGATCTGGGTCAGGTACGCCGCGTCGAACGCCTCCCACATCTGCGCCGGGGAGATCTCGGTGCCGGTGTCCTCGGCCACGTGCT
>JAEZAI010000104.1 GCA_023427825.1 Actinomycetes bacterium | reverse complement strand
TGGGCGTGGCGCTCGGACCCGTCGTCGTGAACGGGGTGGTCGAGGACCTGCCCGGGCTGGCGGTGCCGCCCGAGGTGGCGGCGGAGGAGGTCGGCGTGCGGCTGCTCGACGGCGAGGCCGAGGTGCTCGCGGAGGCCGCCGCCTTCCGCCATGCCCGCGGCGAGCTGCAGGAGGAGCAGCTCCGGCGGATGGCCGACGAGCTGCCGCTGCCGCAGCTGCGTCTTCCGTTCTTGTTCACCACCGCCGTGGGCCCGTCGGCCCTCGCCGTGCTCGCCGACGCGCTGCTCGCCGCGATCCGGGACCTGCCCGACGGGGCCGGCGACGGCCGGGTGGACCAGACCGCCACCGGGGTCGGCACATGACGGTGGCGTCCCCCGGCGACCGCCCCACGTTGGCAGAGGTGGTCGCCCGCAGCTCGGTCGTGATCTGCTGCGGCTCCGGCGGTGTCGGCAAGACCACCACCGCCGCGCTCGTGGCCATGGAGGCGGCGCGCCTGGGACGTCGGTCCGTGGTGGTGACGATCGACCCGGCCCGACGCCTGGCCGACGCGCTCGGGTTGAAGGGCCTCACCAACGACCCGAGCCCGATCGACGGCCCCTGGGGCGAGGGCGGCCAGATGCACGCGCTCATGCTCGACACCAAGGGCACGTTCGACGGGCTCGTGCGCCGCTACTCGAGCGATCCCGGTCAGGCGGAGCGGATCCTCGCCAACTCCTTCTACCGGAACATCTCCGGCGCGCTGTCCGGCACCCAGGAGTACATGGCGTCGGAGAAGCTCTACGAGCTGGCGGTCGAGGGCGACTTCGACCTGGTCGTCGTGGACACGCCGCCGACCCGCAACGCGCTCGACTTCCTGGACGCCCCCAAGCGCCTGGCGCAGTTCCTCGACCACCGCCTGTACAAGGTGCTGCTGTCGCCGTCGAAGGGCATCGGCAGGGCGGTCAACGTGGCGACCCAGGCGGTCATGCGCCAGATCGCCAAGGTGGTCGGCGCCGAGGTGATCTCGGACGCGCTGGCGTTCTTCAAGGCGTTCGAGGGCATGGAGCAGGGGTTCAAGGAACGGGCCGAGGAGGTGGACCGCCTGCTGCGGCGCGACACCACGGCGTTCCTCCTGGTGGCGTCACCCAAGGCCGACACGGTCGCCGAAGCCGGGTACTTCGCCGACGAGCTGGCCCGCAAGGACATCGCGGTGCGGGGGTTGATCGTCAACCGCACGCAGCCGGCGTTCGGCGTGCCGCTGGACGTGGACGACGACGAGCCCGTCCCCGCGGCCCCGAGGGTGGCGCTCAGCGCCGCGGCGGTGCAGGCCCGGGCCGACACCCTCGACGGCACCGCGCTCGGCGACCACTACCGCTGCCTGGCCGACTCGCTGCACCTGGCGCAGGGCGAGGCCGAGCACCTGGCGGGGTTGTCCGAGCGTGTGGCGCCGGCGCCGGTGGTCAAGGTGCCGGTGCAGCCGTTCGAGGTGAGCGACCTGGCGTCGCTGCAGGCTCTCGCCGCCCTGGTGTTCGCGGATTCCGGCGCCGAGGCGGGCCAGGACTAGCGTCTGCGCCCGTGACGACCTACCTGATCGCGACGGACTCCGACGAGCTGTTCGGTCTGCTCGACGCCGCGATCGGCGGCACGGCGACGATCGCCCGCGTGAGCGCCGGCAGCGCCGTGCGCGCCGCGGTGCAGGAGCTCGATCCCGACCTGGTCGTGCTCGACCTGCAGATCGGGAACATGGGCGGCATGGCCACGTGCATGGACCTCCGACTGGAGGAGGGCGCGGGCCGGTTGGCGAAGCAGAACGTGCTGATGCTGCTCGACCGGCCGGCGGACGTGTTCCTCGCTCGCCGCAGCGGCGCCGACGGCTGGGTGATCAAGCCGATCGATCCGCTGCGCGTGCGCAAGGCGGCCCGGGCGGTGCAGTCGGGCGGCACGTTCCACGACCAGGTCGCCGCCTCCGCCTGAGCGCAGCGGACGGGAGCGGACGGCCTGGCCACAGCGGCCGGGAGCGGGAACCCTGGCCACAGCGGCCGGGAGCGGGAACCCTGACCTCAAGAGCGGCAACCCGGTTACCGCTGATCGGCGGCCGCCCACTACGATGCGGGCCCTCCGGGTGGTGGCGCAGTTTGGCAGCGCGCCTCGTTCGGGACGAGGAGGCCGGGAGTTCAAATCTCCCCCACCCGACCACCGGACACCCGGTCCCCGCTCCGTCGGGGATCGGGTGTTCTTTCTCTGACCGGTCGACAGTCACAAATCCGGCGGATCCCCGCCGTTGCAGGGCGGACGGGCCGCGCAGGCCACATCGGGTCGAGAGAATCGCGTGAGGAACGTTCAAGGAGGTGCCGGGACAGTGCCGATGTTCCGGACGTGGCCGTTGAACTCGACCGAACCGACCTGACGGGTGCCGCCCCGGCTCGCCGTCGACGCCCGCTCAGCCTGATGGGAGTGGTGGTCGCCGTGCTCGCCGTGATGACGCTCTCCGGAGCGCTGACCTCGTGCGAGAGCAACAAGGGCGAGCTGGACGCCGTCCGCAACGCGATCAACGCCAGCCGGGCGCAGGCCGGGCTGCCGGCGCTGCGGGAGAACGTCACGCTCGACATCAAGGCCGACGGGTGGGCGCAGACGCTGCGCAACGCCTGCCGGATCTGGCACTCGAACCTGGCCGACGGTGCTCCCAAGGAGTGGCGCAAGCTCGGCGAGAACGTCGGCATGGGCGGCTCGATCTCCCAGATCCACACCGCCTACATGAACTCGCCCGGTCACCGGGCCAACATCCTGGACCCCGCCTACAACCAGGTCGGCACGGCCGCGGTGTGGGGCGACTGCAACGGCATGCGCACGCTGTTCACCGTCCAGGTGTTCATGAAGGGCTGAGCCTTCGTGAGGGCTGAGTCGCTCGTGAAGGGCTGACGCCCTCGGCCCTCGGGGCGGTCCGGGCGCTGCGGATAGGTTCGCCGCATGGAGATCGCGGCGTTCCAGCAGCTCATGGACGACCTCTACGGCGAGCACGACCGCGAGCGGGGCATCCCCTCCACGGTGGCGTGGCTCTGCGAGGAGGTCGGGGAGCTGGCGCAGGCCGTGCGCAAGGGCACCGTCGACCAGCAGCTCCACGAGCTCGGCGACGTGCTGGCCTGGGTGGCGTCGCTCGCCAACCAGCTCGGGCTGTCGCTGCAGGACGCGGCCGACCGCTACGTGACGAACCCGCCGACCTGACGCTCGTCACGTCCCGGTGCCGTTCCCGGTCCGGCACCTGGTCGGGCGCCGCAGCGGGAACGGAGCGGCGGCTCGGTGCGCAGGTCGGCGACCGGCCGGGTCCGCCGGTGCCGGTCCGGCCGGCCCTACCGTCGGCCCGTGGACTTCGACGAGGTCGTCAGCGACGTCGTGACGGTGATCGAGGCGGTGGGCGTGATCGTCCTCGTCCTCGGCGCGCTGCTGGCGTTCGCGTCGTCGGGCCGGGCGCTCGTGCACCGCTCCGCCGCGGCTCGCGGCAGCGCGTACGACGAGCTGCGCCGCAGCCTGGCCCGCGTGATCCTGCTCGGCCTGGAGATCCTGATCCTGGCCGACATCATCCGGACGATCGTCGTGGACCAGACCGTGCAGAGCGTGCTCGTCCTGGGCGTGATCGTGATCGTCCGCATCGTCCTCAGCTGGTCGCTGCAGGTCGAGATCGACGGGACCTGGCCCTGGGCGCGGTGGCGCACCGAGCAGGCCACCGGCGCGCCGGTCGAGGACTGAGCGACCGAGCGGCCGAGCGGGTCAGGCCCGCCGGCGGACGAGCTCCTCGGCGATCTGGATCGCGTTGAGCGCGGCGCCCTTGCGCAGGTTGTCGTTGGAGACGAACAGCGCCAGGCCGTGCTCGACGGTGCTGTCGCGCCGGATGCGACCCACGAAGGACGGGTCCTGGCCTGCGGCCTCGAGCGGCGTCGGCACGTCGGACAGCACCACGCCGGGCGCAGCGGCGAGGATCTCCCGGGCCCGGTCGGGCGAGAGGTCGCGCTCGAACTCGGCGTTGATCGACAGGGAGTGCCCCGTGAAGACCGGGACCCGCACGCAGGTGCCGGACACCTTCAGGTCGGGGAGGTCCAGGATCTTGCGGCTCTCGTTGCGGAGCTTCTGCTCCTCGTCGGTCTCCTCGGTGCCGTCGTCGACCACGCTGCCGGCGAGCGGCAGCACGTTGAAGGCGATGGTCTTGGCGAACTTCTGCGGCGGCGGGAACGAGACTGCACCGCCGTCGTAGGTGAGCTCGGGGCCCTTGCTGCCCACCGCGACCGCCTGGCGGTCGAGCTCCTCGACGCCGGACAACCCGCCGCCCGACACGGCCTGGTAGGTGCTGATCACCAGACGGGTCAGACCGGCCTCGACGGCCAGCGGCTTGAGCACCGGCATGGCGGCCATCGTCGTGCAGTTCGGGTTGGCGACGATGCCCCGGGGGATCTCGTCGAGGGCGTGCGGGTTCACCTCGGCCACCACGAGCGGCACGGTCGGGTCCATGCGCCAGGCCGACGAGTTGTCGATCACGGTCGCGCCGGCGGCGGCCACGCGGTCGGCGTACTCGCGGGACGACGTGGCGCCGGCCGAGAACAGCGCGATGTCCAGGCCGGAGAAGTCGGCGGTGGCGGTGTCCTCGACGGTGACCTGCGTGTCCTTCCACGGCAGCACGGTGCCGGCCGAGCGGGCCGAGGCGAAGTAGCGGATGGAACCGACCGGGAAGTCACGCTCGGCGAGCAGCGTCCGCATGACGCCGCCGACCTGGCCGGTGGCGCCGAACACGCCGACACTGAGCTGACCGTGGAAGCGCTGATCGTGGGAGCGCTGGCCGTCGTTGGGGGATGGCGACATGCCGTCAAGGCTACGGGCCGCGCCCGCGACCGTCCCAACGGGTAACCGGCGCCCCCGGATCACCACGACCGCCGGTGGTCGTCGGTCTCGCCGGCCCGGTTGTGACCCGACCGTCGGAACGGGGAGGGTGGGGCGGATGGCGACGACGGCACCGGCGCTCGGGCTCTACGTGCACGTGCCGTTCTGCGCGCGCCGGTGCGGGTACTGCGCGTTCGTCACCTACGCACCGGGCGAGCTGACGGCGGACCAGACGCACCGGCGGTGGGCCGAGGCGGTGGTGGCCGAGGTCGCGGTCGCCGACCGGGAGCTCGCGAGGCTGCGAGGTCCCGAACGACCGCCGCTCACGAGCGTGTTCCTGGGCGGCGGGACGCCGACGGCGGTCGCGCCCGGCGTGCTCGGCGAGGTGCTGGACGAGATCCGCCGGCGCTTCGAGGTGGAC
>JAEZAI010000078.1 GCA_023427825.1 Actinomycetes bacterium | reverse complement strand
CGGGCGACGCCGAGCTGCTGGCGATCGCCGAGGCCATGCGCCGTGCCGGCACCGGCGTGGTGCAGCTGATCAGCGACCTCTACCAGACGCCCGACGACGCGGTCGCCCAGCGCGAGCTCGACCTGCTCGAGCGGTTCGCCCGCACGAGCGGCCGGCCGCTCAGCTTCACCATGCAGCAGGCGTACCACTCACCCGACCGGTGGCGGTTCCAGATGGACTGGGTCGACCGGATGGTCGCCGACGGCCTGGACGTGAAGGCGCAGGTGGCCGCCCGCCCGATCGGCGTCCTGCTCGGCATGCAGGCCACCGCCAACCCGTTCCTGTTCTGCGCGTCCTACGGCGAGGTGGCGCACCTTCCGCTCGCCGAGCGCGTGGCGGCGCTGCGCGACCCGGAGCGCAAGCGTCGGGTGCTGGCGGAGCACGCGGAGGTCGCCGCCACGCTCGAGCCGGGCATCCTCCAGCAGATCATGTGCGGCTTCGACATCACGTTCGAGATGGCCGATCCCGTCGACTACGAGCTGCACACGGACCGCTCGATCGGTGCCCGCGCCCGGGCGGCGGGCGTGGAGCCGATCTCGGTCGTCTACGACCTGCTCCTCGAACGCGGCGGCGAGCAGCTGCTCTACCTGCCGCTGTTCAACTTCGCCCACGGCGACTTCGCCGACCTGTACGAGATGATCACGTCGCCCAACGTGCTGTTCGGACTCTCCGACGCCGGCGCGCACTGCGGGGCGATCTGCGACGCGTCCATGACCACCTCGTCGTTCGTGGTGTGGAGCCGCGATCGGCGCGACGGGGAGCCGGTGCCCGTCGAGGACGTCGTCCACGGCCACACGCAGCGCAACGCCCGGCACGTGGGCTGGTTCGACCGGGGCGTGATCGCGCCGGGCTACGTCGCGGACCTCAACGTGATCGAGCTCGACGCGCTGGCGTGCCACCCGCCGACGATCGTGCACGACCTCCCCGCCGGCGGTCGCCGGCTCATGCAGACCGCCGACGGCTACCGCCACACGATCAAGTCGGGCGTGGAGACGTTCCGTGACGGCGAGCACACCGGCGAGCTGCCGGGCGAGCTGCTCCGCGGCACCCGCCCCGCCCCGCGCTGAGCACCCGCTCCGGGCGCGCTCCGAAGCAGGTCGGTCCGGTCAGAGGGGCTGGCGACGCAGGACGGACCGGGCCGCGGCGCGGCCGCACATGCCGTGCACGCCACCGCCGGGCGGGGTCGACGAGGAGCAGAGGTACAGGCCCTCCACCGGCGTGGACCACGGGTCCAGCGACGGGACCGGCCGCAGCAGGAACTGCCGCAGGTCGGCCACGCCGCCGTTGATGTCGCCGCCGATGTAGTTGGGGTTGTACGCCTCGACCTGTGGCGCCGTCATCGTGTGCCGGGCCAGCACGAGGTCCTTGAACCCGGGAGCGAACGCTTCGATCCGGTCCTCCATGACCGCGGTCATGTCCACGTCGCAGCCGGCCGGCACGTGGCAGTAGCCCCAGAGCGTGTGCTTGCCGGCGGGCGCCCGCGTCGGGTCGAAGTTCGATTGCTGGGCCAGCAGCATGAACGGCGGGTCGGGGAGTCGCCCGCTCACCACGGCCTCCTCGGACGCCCGGACCTCGGCCAGCGTGCCGCCCATGTGCACGGTGCCGGCGCGGGCCGTCGCCGGGTCCTTCCACGGCACCGGACCGTCGAGCGCCCAGTCGACCTTGAAGACGCCCGGGCCGTACCGGTACCGCTCGAGCATGCGCCGGTAGCCGGTCGGGAGCCGGTCGCCGGCCAGGGCGAGCAGCTGGCGCGGGGTGACGTCGCACAGCACGGCGCGCGCCGGTGGCACGTCGTCCAGGGACCGGACCTCCTCGCCGCAGCGGACGGTGCCGCCGTGCTCCTCGATGAGCGCGACCAGCCCGTCCGCGATCGCCTGCGAGCCGCCGCGAGCCATCGGCCAGCCGACGACGTGGGCCAGCTGGCCGAGCAGCATGCCGAAGCCGGTGGTGATCGGCGCGTCGAGCGACAGCATCGAGTGGCCCGCCATGCCGGCGAGCAGCGCCGGTCCGTCGTCGCCCCGGAACCTCCGGCGCGCCAGGGCCGACACCGACCACAGCCCGGCCATGCCGTACCGGGCGAGTGCGAACGGGTGCTGCGGCGGCAGGTGGAGGGGATCCAGCAGCGAGTCCACGAGATCGAGCCCGGACCGCACGCTCGGGCCGAAGAGCCGCTCCCAGGGTCGGCCGTCCACGCCCAGGCCGACGGCGGTGGCGGCGATCGAGCGCTCCTGCAGCACGGAGTGGCCGGGCCGGAGGGCGTGGGCGAGCGGCGCGTCGGGGTGGACCCACTCCACCCCCACGCGCTCGAGCGGGAGGTCGCGCAGCGCCGGCGACGCCAGGCCGAGCGGGTGGATGGCCGAGCAGACGTCGTGGCGGAACCCGGGGAGGGTGAGCTCGGCGGTCCGAGTGCCGCCGCCCACGGTCGCCGCCCGCTCCAGCACGAGGACCCGCCAGCCGGCCTGCGCCAGCTCCAGCGCGGCGACGAGGCCGTTGGGGCCGCTGCCGACGACGACCGCGTCCCACTCCCTCGACATGCCCGTCACCCTATTGTCCTGGCCGTGCCGCGCCGCAACCGCACCTCCGCCCGATCCGAGCTCAAGGCGCTCCGCCGCCACCGGGTCCCGGCCTGGTGGTCCGACGCCAAGCTCGGGATCTTCGTCCACTGGACGCCGGCGTCGGTCGCCGGATTCGCGCCGGTCGACTCCGAGATCGGCGACCTGCTCGCCGCTGCCGCTCCCGATGCGCTCGCCGAGAACCCGTACACGGAGTGGTACGAGAACTCGCTGCGGTTCCCCGGCAGCTCGGCCAGCCGCTTCCACCGCGAGACCTTCGGGCTGATGCCGTACGCCGAGCTCGCGGACCGCTACCGCGAGGGCCTGGCATCGTGGGATCCCGACGACTGGGCCCGCCGGTTCGCCGCCACGGGCGCCCGGTACGTGGTCCTGGTCACCAAGCACCACGACGGCTTCTGCCTGTGGCCGTCGGACGTGGCCAACCCGCACCGCGACGGCTGGCACACCGGACGCGACGTGGTCGGCGAGCTGCGCGACGCCGTGCTCTCAGCCGGCATGCGCTTCGGCGTCTACTACTCGGGCGGCCTGGACTGGACCTTCGACGACCGCCCCATCGGCAACCTGGGCGACCTGCTCGCGGCCGTGCCCAGGGGCGACTACCCGGCCTACGCCGAGGCACAGGTGCGGGAGCTGATCGATCGCTACCGCCCGAGCGTGCTCTGGAACGACATCGCCTGGCCCACGCCGGGCCCCGAGCTCTGGCCGGTCTTCGGCGACTACTACCGGGCAGTGCCGGACGGCGTCGTGAACGACCGGTGGATGCCGTGGTCGCCGATCATGGGTGCGGCGCGCAACGAGCTCGTGCGCAAGGTGGCGAACTCGCTCAACGCCCGCGCCACCCGCCAGAACGGCGGCCTGGTGCCGCCCAAGCCGCCGTACTTCGACGTGCAGACCCCCGAGTACATGGTGTTCGACGACGTGCGGCCGTTGCCCTGGGAGTGCGTCCGCGGCATGGACCAGAGCTTCGGCTTCAACCGGGCATCCGGTCCGGAGCACTTCCTGACCGACGACGAGCTGCTCGACACCACCGCCGACATCACGTCGAAGGGCGGCAACCTGCTGCTCAACGTGGGACCCCGCGGGGAGGACGCGCAGATCCCCCCGGAGCAGCTCGCCCTGCTCGACACGCTCGCGGACTGGGCCGGCGGGGTGGGCGCCGACGCCGGGCCAGGCGCGGCGATGTTCGGGTCGCGCCCGTGGGTGCGGCCGACCGGGCAGGGCCAGACGACCGCGGTCGACGGCACGACCGGCATCGTCGACCTCCGGTTCTGGGCCCGCGACCGCTCGGTGGACGTCGCTGTCCTGGGCCCGGTGGAGGGCTCGCTCCTGGTCCCGGGTGTTCGGGCCCGCCCGACCTCCGAGGTGCGATCGCCCGAGGGCGAGCGCGACGGCGATCCGATCCGCTGGACCGCGGAGGACGGCGGCATCCGCATCGAGCTGCCCGCGGCGGCGGTCCGTCCGGTGCTGCGGCTCGTCGACGTGGACGCCGCGCCGATCACCTGACGCGCTCACCGTCGACGTGACCGGCCCCCTACGATCCCTGCCGTGAGCTCCAACCGGCGGATGGGAGTGGCCGCCGCGGTGCTGCTCGGGACTGGCCTGGTGCTGATGATCGTGCCGCCGGTCCTGCGGGACGGCATCTGCGGTCTGACGTCGTGTGCCGAGCAGGTGCCGGTGATCGCCGTGTCGCGCGTCTCCGCCGAGGAGCTGGCGGTCGTCGTCCCCGACGAGGCGGCCCCCACCGTGCGGACCGTCGAGCTGCTGCAGGGCGGTGGGCGCGGGTCGGGCTCGCGGCAGTGGCTGATCCGACGGGACGGGCCTGCGCCCGCCGAGGCGCCCACCACCTTCCTGATCGGTTCCGAGCCCGAGGGCTTCCGCACGGTCGTCGAGCTCGACGCGGTCCCCGAGTCCGACGTGTGGACGGCGCAGGTCGGGTTCCGCTGCACCACCGCCTCGCTCCCGTTCGACCCCGCCGCGATCGCGGTCGGCGAGGTGCGGTCCTGGGACGGGGTGATGGACGGCAACGAGTTCGCCGCCGACGCCAACACGTCGGAGCGCTGCGCCACGGAGCGGTCCTCCACCGAGGTGGTGCTGCTCCTGCTCGGCGCCGTGGTCGCCGTGACCGGTGCCGTGCTCGGCATCGTGGTCGTCCTCCGTCGACCGGCGCGCTTCCCCGAGGACCCCGACGGCCAGGAGCCCGGGGACGAGGAGGCCGACGGATCGCCGGCGACGGACCGGTCCGCCCGCTGATCGGTCGCGGGTCGGACGGCGGTCAGGCGCCGACCGGGGTCGGGGAGCCGGTCCGTCGGGCCGGCAGGCGCACCGCGACCACCAGCAGTCCACCGACCAGGACCACGCCCAGCACCACGACCAGGTTCGAGCGCAGGACCGAGATGGCGTCGCCCGCGCTGGGCACCACCCACCGGACGCGTTGGAGCGTCGTGTCGGCCGGCAGGGTCCACGACTCGCCCGACGAGTTGGCGTCGCCCTTGGTCTGCATCAGGTACTCGTCGCCCTGGCGGGTGGCCGACACCAGCCGGTGCGTCACCGGTTCGTTGCTGCCGTCGGCGGGACGTGTGACCACGTCGCCGGGCCGCAGGTCCGCCACGCGCTCGGACTCGCTGACGACGATCGAGCCCTGCCCGATCGTCGGGGTCATCGACCCGCTGCGGACCACGGCCGCCTGCAGGCCGAGCATCGCCCCGCCGAGCACGGCCAGGAGGACGAGCGACAGCACCGCGGTCAGGGCCAGGCCGGCCACGTCGAGCACGCGGGAGCCGACGGGGCGAGGGGGTGATGTCGTCGTGTGGTGCGCCGCGTCGGCCGACGCAGCGGGAGCCCCGGCGGTCGCGCCCCGCAGCAGCTGCTCCGCCCAGCGCGGCCGCGTGGTCACATCGAGCTCCAGCGACAGGCCGACCACGTCACGACGGTGCCCTTGGCGGGCCCAGGCCACGGTGGCATCGATCCCGACGGGCTCGTCGGGTGCGTCGGGCAGCTCGCCCGAGACCCGCACGGCGTCGCCGGCGGCCGGCAGCGGCACGTCGGCATCGGGTGGCAGCTCGAGCGCCATCCCCTCGGGCGACGCGTCGACGGTCGTGCCGCGGCGCCCGCCGAGCGCCGCGGGCAGCGACAGCGGGAGCCGGAAGGAGGTCCGTTCCCAGCCCCGCTGCACCAGGACCTGGATGCACACCACCCAGAGCAGGACGAGGGTGAGCAGCGCCGCCGCGACCGCCGGTGCGGTCATCTGGCGGTCGGGCGGGTGGTCGACGAGCGCGGTCACCAGCACCGCCCCGCTCAGCAGCACGGCCCACAGGAGCGGTCGGACCGACACCTTGCGCGGGCCGCGCAGCACGCGCCCGGCGAGCACCGACGGCAGCGCAGCGAGCGAGCCGGGAATGCGGTCCACCGTCGAACGCAGGTCGCGCGCCGGGCGCAGCTCCTGGCCGGTGGACCGGTAGAGCCCGAACCATCGCAGCAGGAGCACCAGCGCGAGCAGGACGGCGAACGAGCCCCGCACGGTCCGGAACGGCAGCTCGCCCGACACGGTGCCGATGAACAGCACGATCAGCCATGCCGCCAGGCACCAGGCGAAGCACTCCCGGGCGGTCAGGAGCAGCGCGAGCAACCGGGCGACGCCCCGGGAGGAGCGCACCGCGTGGGCGGCGTCGGCGGCAGCGCCCCGCTGTTGGGCGAGCGACTCGGGCCAGAACGTGCGTGCACCCGACGGCGCGGCCACCAGGGCGAGCGGTTCGTCGAGCAGCAGGCCGGTGCCGCCCTCGCGTCGGCGGGCCCTCAGCCAGGCACCGCGTGGTCGCCTGGCGGGGAGGGCATCACGGCGAAGGTCCTCGGTCCGCACCAGCGGGGCGTTCGCCACCCACAGCGCCAGCCCGCACGCGGAGGTGCGGCGGCGGAGCCCCGCGTCCACGCGGCCGCGGCTGTCCGGGGCGAAGCCGGCCCGGTTGAACGGCCGGGGGCGGCCGACGGCCCAGGGGTGGTCGTCGTCCAGTCGCGACGCGGCGCGCCGACAGGCGGCCGCCACGGGTGCCGCCCTGCCCGACACCAGCAGCACGGCGTCGGTGTCGATGCGGTCGACGGCGTCGGCCACGGCCTCGGCGGCCGACGCTCCGGTGGCGACGGGGACGTCCAGGTCCGCGAGGGCGTCGATGCCCCGGGGCGCCACGACCACGCACGGCCCGGACTCCTGTGCGAGCACCACCGAGTGGCGCTGCAGCTCCGCAGGTTCGTCGCCCAGCACGACGACCGTGGTGAACGTCCCGTCCGCGCGGTCGTCGAGATCGGCTCGGTGGGCGCGCTCGTGTCCGGCCCCGGTCGATCCTCGGGCGTGACGGCTGCGTGACGAGATCAGGTCGGCGAGCACGCCGGCCGTCCCGGTGAGCAGTGCGAGGACGATCAGGACCGTGGCGGGCCACCGGCCGTCACGGGTCAGGAAGGCGAGCCAGACCAGCAGGACGACGGTGCCGAGCACCGACACGACCTCGGCCGCTGACGCGGCCCGGTTCGTGCCGGTGCCGGTGACACCGTCGGCACCGTCATGGTCGGACACCGGCGCCTCAGTCCCTGGCGTGGGACCGCTGGCGGGTGACGAGAACCATCGTGAGGCCACCGAGGAGCAGCAGCGCACCGATGATGATCAGGGGCACGGAGCTGCCGCCGGTGAAGGCCAGCGCGCCGTCGGACCGGGAAGCGGACGCGCCCGCCACCCGGCTGTCGTCGTCGGGCGTGATCGAGGTGGCGACCACGGTCGTCCCGGCCACGTCGGCCTCGGTCGTGGTGGTCGACTCCTCCGGCACCGTCGTCGTCGGCTCGACCGTGGTCGACGGTGCCTCGGTGGTGGTGGGCGCCTCGGTGGTGGTCGTGGTCGACTCGGTGGTGGTCGTGGTCGACTCCGTGGTCG
>JAEZAI010000068.1 GCA_023427825.1 Actinomycetes bacterium | reverse complement strand
CCAGGTCGCGGGTGGGGCCGTCGCCGCCGCGGATGTCGCGCCCGGTGAACCATCGGCGCCGGTGGAACACGGGGTGCAGCCGGCGGAAGGCGATGGCCTCCCGGGTGAACGCGAGCAGGTCGGCGTTGGTCGTCATCAGGTCCCAGTCGAGCCACGTCAGCTCGCTGTCCTGGCAGTACGCGTTGTTGTTGCCCTGCTGGGTGCGGCCCAGCTCGTCGCCCGCGAGCACCATGGGGACGCCCTGGGACAGGAGCAGCGTGAGCAGCAGGTTGCGCTGCTGGCGGGCCCGGAGCTCCAGGACCGACTCGTCGTCGGTCGGGCCCTCCGCACCGCAGTTCCACGACCGGTTGTGCGACTCGCCGTCCCGGTTGTCCTCGCCGTTGGCCTCGTTGTGCTTGTGGTCGTAGCTGACCAGGTCGGCCAGCGTGAAGCCGTCGTGCGCGGTCACGAAGTTGATGCTCGAGGCCGGGCTGGAGTCGCCGGCGTACAGGTCGGAGCTGCCGGTCAGGCGCCCGGCGAACTCGGCGAGGGTGGACGGCTCGCCCCGCCAGTAGTCACGGACGCTGTCGCGGTAGCGGCCGTTCCACTCCGACCACAGCGGCGGGAAGTTGCCCACCTGGTAGCCGCCGTCGCCCACGTCCCACGGCTCGGCGATCAGCTTCACGCACCCGATGACCGGGTCCTGCTGGATGAGGTCGAAGAACGGGCCGAGCCGGTCGACCTCGTGCAGGCCACGGGCCAGCGCGGAGGCCAGGTCGAAGCGGAACCCGTCGACGTGCATCTCCTCCACCCAGTACCGCAGGCTGTCCATCACGAGCTGCAGCGTGTTCGGGTGGCGCATGTTCAGGGTGTTGCCAGTGCCCGTGTAGTCCATGTAGTACCGGGCCTCGTCGGTGAGCCGGTAGTAGGCGCCGTTGTCGATGCCCCGGAACGACAGCGTGGGGCCCAGGTGGTTGCCCTCGGCGGTGTGGTTGTAGACGACGTCGAGGATCACCTCGATGCCGGCGGCGTGCAGCGTGCGCACCATGTGCTTGAACTCGCCGACGGGGTCGGGCCCGGCCGCGTACTCGTGGTGCGGGGCGAAGAACCCGATCGAGTTGTAGCCCCAGTAGTTGCGCAGGCCCCGCTCGACCAGGTGGGCGTCGTGCAGGAACTCGTGCACCGGCTGCAGCTCCACCGCGGTGACACCGAGGCCGACCAGGTAGTCGACGACCGCCGGGTGCGCGAGACCGGCGTAGGTGCCGCGCTCGTGGGCCGGCACCGCCGGGTGGCGGGCCGTGAAGCCCTTCACGTGCATCTCGTAGATCACGGTCTCGTGGAGCGGCCGGTCGGGCCGGTGGTCGTTGCCCCAGTCGAAGTGCGGGCTGGCCACCACCGATCTGGGCACGAAGGGTGCGCTGTCGGACTGCTCCGGCTCGTCGGGCGAGTCGAACTGGTAGGCGAAGCAGGCCTGCGACCAGTCGGTCGTGCCCTCGATGACCCGGGCGTACGGGTCGAGCAGGAGCTTGGCCGCGTTGTGCCAGAGGCCGGCGGCCGGCGACCACGGGCCGTGGACCCGATAGCCGTAGGCGGTGCCCGGACCGACCTCGGGCAGGTACGTGTGCCAGCAGTGCGCGTCGACCTCGGTGAGCTCGCGCCGGTGCTCCTTGCCGTCCTCGTCGAAGGTGCACAGCTCGACCGCCTCGGCGGTCGAGCTGAACAGCGAGAAGTTGGTGCCGAACCCGTCGGGCGTGGCGCCCAGCGGCAGGGCGCGCCCCGGCCACGCCGTCCTGGCTGTCCCGTCCTGCATCTCGCCGTCCACCCGACCTCCGTCTCACCGGTGCGTGAGGCCGTCCGTACCCCGGCCGGGTTCCGTCAGACGACGACGGAGGTCACCCGAGCGAGTGAACCCGGTCCGGAGAGTTCAGGGGCGCGACGGGGAGGGGTGGGGCGGGCCATCCTGCTCCGGCCCCTCCGATCGCCGTCGTCGTCACGGATGCGTCGCTGTCGTCGTGGTCAGGCGACCAGAACGGGTAGGGGTGGGACATGTCAGAACGTGAGCGCTCGCTGGACCCCGCCAACCCGACCGACACGCCGCTCGGCGACGTCGTCGACGACCTGAGCGGCGAGGGCTTCGGCGGGCAGTTCCGCAGCGAGGAGGGCGCTCGCATCCGGTGCCTCACGTGCCAGCAGACCTTCGACGCAGCCTCGATCGAGGCGGACGAGGTCACGCGGCTCGAGGGCGTGTCCGATCCCGCCGACATGACGATGGTCGTCCCCGTGACCTGCCCGAACTGCGACACCTCCGGCACGCTCGTGCTCGGGTACGGCCCGGACGCCACGGCCGAGGACTCCGACGTGGTGCGCTCGCTGTCGCGCCGGCCGACCGAGGCCGGCCCCGAGGCCGAGGTCCCCGGGGCGACGCCGGGCGTGGACGACGTGCCGCCCCCCGCCACCGGCTGATCGGACGCATTCGCCCCGTCACGTGCTGAGCGTCGGCGCGGCGGGTAGGGCCCCGCCCATGCCCAGCACTCCCCGACGCACCGGATCCCCCACCGCCAAGAAGGCCGCCGCGAAGAAGGCGGCGGCCAAGAAGGCGACGGCGAAGAAGGCACCTGCCAAGAAGTCGCCCGCCAAGCAGCCGGCGGGGCGCACCGCGTCGACGCCGAGGGTCGCCGAGCAGGGCCGCTCCACCGCCAAGCGCCAGACCGCCAAGAAGCGGGCGGCCAAGAAGGCGGCACCTCGCAAGGCCGCGGCCGTGGAGGGCGCGGCGAGGGCCCGCGTCGAGGGCCGCTCCGTCCAGCCGCCCGAGGGCACGCCGGCCGCGGCCAACTTCCGCCCGTCGTGGGCCCAGGTCGGTGACCGGCTGACCACGGCGCAGGGCCTGCGGGTCGACGACACGGACAACAGCCTGACCGTGTCGGAGCGTGGGCCGTCGCTGCTCGAGGACCACCACCTGCGGGAGAAGATCACGCACTTCGACCACGCGCGCATCCCCGCGCGCGTGGCCCACGCCCGCGGGGCCGGCGCCCACGGGACCTTCGAGTGCACCGAGGGGCTCGACGACGTGTGCGCCGCCGCGTTCCTGCAGAAGGGCGCGACCACGCCGGTGTTCACGAGGTTCTCGACCGTGATCGGGTCCCGCGGGTCGGCCGACACCGTCCGGGACGTCCGCGGCTTCGCGACGAAGTTCTACACGGAGCAGGGCAACTTCGATCTCGTCGGCAACAACATCCCGGTCTTCTTCATCCAGGACGGCATCAAGTTCCCCGACCTCGTCCACGCCGCCAAGCCCGAGCCGGACCTCGAGATCCCCCAGGCCCAGACGGCGCACGACACCTTCTGGGACTTCGTGTCGCTCCAGCCCGAGTCCACCCACATGCTGATGTGGGCCATGTCGGACCGGGCGATCCCGCGCTCGTACGCGACCATGGAGGGCTTCGGCGTCCACACGTTCCGGCTCGTCGCGCAGGACGGGACGACCACCCTCTGCAAGTGGCACTGGAAGCCGGTGGCCGGCGTGCACGGGCTGGTCTGGGAGGAGGCGCAGAAGATCGCGGGCGTCGATCCCGACTTCCATCGCCGCGACCTCTACGACCGCCTGAACTCCGGCAACCTCCCGCGCTGGGAGCTCGGCGTGCAGCTCATGCCCGACACCGAGGACCAGATGTTCGAGGGCATCGACCTGCTCGACTCGACCAAGATCGTGCCCGAGGAGCTGTGCCCGGTCCGCACGGTCGGGACGCTGACGCTGCACACGCCGCCCAGCAACTTCTTCGCCGAGACCGAGCAGATCGCGTTCCACCCGGGTCACCTGGTGCCGGGCATCGACCTGGTCGACGACCCGCTGCTCCACGCCCGGCTGTTCTCCTACCTGGACACGCAGCTGACGCGCCTCGGCGGACCGAACTTCACGCAGATCCCGATCAACCGGCCGTTGGCACCGGTCAACGACGACCACCGCGACGGCTTCATGCAGCAGGCGGTCCACGAGGGCGTCGCTCCGTACGTGCCCAACAGCCTCGGTGGCGGTTGCCCGTTCGCGTCGCCCGAGACCGCCTACGTCCACCGGCCCCGCCCGGTCGAGGGCGTGAAGCGGCGGCTCCGCCCGCAGAGCTTCGACGACCACTACACGCAGGCGACCATGTTCTTCGCCTCGCTCACGGAGGCCGAGCAGGAGCACCTCGTCAACGCCTTCCGCTTCGAGCTGGGCAAGTGCACGAACGTCGAGGTCGTCGCCCGCATGGTGGGCAACCTGGCCAACGTCGACGCCGAGCTGTGCGCCCAGGTCGCCGCCCACCTCGGCCTGCCCGTGCCGACCGGCGACGCGGGCGCTCCCGAGCTCGTGTCGCCCGCGCTCTCGATGGCCCCGACGGCGCCCGGCCCGGTCGACGGCCGCAAGGTGGCGGTCCTGGTGGGCGACGACACCGCCCCCGCCTCCCTCGCGCCGCTCCAGGACGCTGCGGACGCCGTGGGGGTGGAGGTCGTCGCCATCGGTCCCCGCTTCGGCGACCTCGCGGGCGGCGCGACCGCCGATCGCACGCTGCACACCACGGCATCGGTCGAGTACGACGGCGTGGTCGTCGCGACCTCGCCACACGAAGGCATCGCGTTCTTCACCCAGGAGGCCTACCGGCACCACAAGCCCATCGGCGTGGCCGGCCCCGGCGACCTGGCGGCTTGCAGCATCGACGTGACCGCTCCGGGCGTGACCGGCGACGACCCGGCCGACTTCCTCGAGGCGCTGGCGCTGCATCGCTTCTGGGACCGCCCCACGCTCTTCTCCACCGGCTGAGGAGGCTGATCTCGTGGCGACCAACGGCATCCCTCCGGGCTGGACCGATCTGGCCCTCGTCCTGGTCCAGCTCGAACCGGCCGCGGTGCCCATGGACAGCGTGGTCGCCGGGGTCCGGACGCTGGCGGCCGAGGACGGCGACGAGCCGGTGCGGGGGCATCCGCTGGCGCTGCGGATCAACGCCCCCGAGCGCTCGACCGCACGACAGGAGCTGGAGACGTGGCTGCAGGCCGATCCGTCGGTCGCCCTCCTCACCGACGCCGAGGGATCGGTCCTGCTGCTCACGCTC
>JAEZAI010000383.1 GCA_023427825.1 Actinomycetes bacterium | reverse complement strand
TGTTCAGGGAATTTTAAGGGGGCGGCTGACGTTGATCCCGGCGCGGGCGTTTCCACTGTTACACTTACGGCAAATTTATGGAACGCGTATATCCTGAAGATTGACCTTAATCTTAATCTGATATGGTCAGGGTTCTTCCGGAGTTTAGATATAAGTACAATCGATGATTTTGAAATAGCACCATCGGGAGACCTCATGATTGGGATAGACGCAAGGGAGACCGGTACAATCGATATTGATCCTGGACCCTCGGTCACCATGTTTAATTGTAATGGGAAGATGAACACCATCGCTGTAAGAGTCAATCCAGCTGGAAACTTAGTTTCTCTGACTCATCTCACAGAGGGGATTCCGCCGACCGGGGGGCTTAACCAATTCAATCTCGAGCTTGATAATAACCATGATCTTTTTATTACAGCTTCTTTGGGAGGATCAGTGATTGTTAATCCTGGTCCGGGAGCCTTTACCCTGACCCCTGGTTTGTCCTACCTGAATTTCATATTCCATTTTGACAATGCAGGAAACTTTGTAAAGTATGATACTCTTAATGCTGTTCCAACCTGGTTTGAGCTGCATAATGATACGCTGATTATTTCCGGCAGCTTTGGTGGTAATCCCGATCTGGATCCTTCCTTGGGTAGTTTTTCCGTTACCAGCAATGGTGCCGGCGACGTTTGTCTATTCGCACTGGATAAATCCTTTTCACTGCAATGGGCACAGACTTTTGGAGGTCCCGGAAACGATCATCCATACCAGTTATCAATTTCTAATGCAGGAGAGCTTTACATTGCGGGCTCTTTCAGCAATACCTGTGAATTTGATCCTGGGCCAGGGTCAGTAACCATTACCTCTCAGGCTGCAACTGATGGCTTTATCTCAAAGTTCTCCCCTTGTCCCGGGCTACCGGTGAACATTTCTTCTTACATAGCTTGCGCCGGTGAAACTGCTTCCCTTGTTGCTTCTGCAGCATCATCCGTCTCCTGGTATCAGAATAGCACCGGAGGATTTGCATTAGCAACAGGCAGTGTTTATATTACCTCTGTTTTAAGTATGGGAACTCACACGTTTTATGCCTCGGCCGTGAGTTGCAGCCTGTTTCCGCGGACACCTTTTGTGTTTTTTGCGGCGCCGGTCCCCTCGCTGATAGTAGCGGCGCCGTCGGTTACGACATGTCCTGGAAACTTTGTCACAATCAGTGCAACGGGAGCATCCTCAATCCATTGGGTGGGTGGTCCTTCGACAGCCTCGTATGCGGTCGGTCCTCTTGCAAGCACGATCTATACAGCACAAGGAACAGATCCCTTAACCGGGTGTATGGACACAGAAACTGTCCAGGTTATTGTAACGCAATGTCCCGGACTTGACGAAATACAACTCTTAAACTCTCAGCTTTACCCTAATCCCACAGATGGTCTGGTGACGTTTAAGACAAACCGAATCCAGGTGGTCTATATTACGGCGTTGGATGGACGGATTGTTTCAGAACATTTGGCAACGCAGGGTGCAAACGTCATAGATCTTCGCACTCTTCTGCCAGGCATATACCTGCTTAAGTCTGAGAACAGGGTTTGGGGTAAGGTAGTGCTTGAAAACAGCAGATAAAGAATTTTTTTTCGATAGTAAAAGACAGATTAATGAGCGAAGTTGGCTAAGATGAGTTCCTGTCACCTGGCATAAAACCGAGCATGAAATTGCTAAAGCACAAAAGCCACACAGCTATTAAACTATGCGGCTTTTGGTTTTTTGCGGACTGGACGGGACTCGAATGCAGGCGAGGCGCAAGCGCCTGCCTGCACCGAGACATCCTTCCGCATTAAAAAATTTCCGGGGGCGGAAGGATCGTCTCGGCCCGCTTACACTATCGTGTCCCTTCCAGCCCGCTGTACTTGCTGATGAATTGTTTTATCCGCGACTTATTCAGATCCTTCAGCTTAAGCTCAAGCTTAAGCGCCTCTGACCGGCTTTCCTTGGAAATGATCAGTACTAATTCCCAGGGACGGTAGGGCTTTGTGGATCTATTAAATCCAGCATTGTGATCTAAAAAGCGTCTTTCAATATCACTGGTCACTCCAACATAGTACTTATCGAAACCAGCTGAGTAAAGGATATAAACTTTATGTTTCCCGCTCTCCACTATACTTGGTCAGAAAAACAAAAAAAGGCGCCCTTCGGGACGCCTTTTTCATTTATTTGCGGACTGGACGGGACTCGAACCCGCGACCTCCGCCGTGACAGGGCGGCATTCTAACCAGCTGAACTACCAATCCGGCTTCCCGTAATTACGGGAGCGCAAATCTAGCTGTTTTGTTTCACGTTCACAATAATTTTTCGAAAATTTTAGCCCCCCGCGGCTATCCGCTTATTGCAGCGAGTCGCTGATGATATCGCGGACAAGCCGCTGAAAACCCTTCATGGTATTAGGCTTGGAGTGGGTTGCCGCTACTCCCAGCAGCGCCGCCTGCTGCACCCTGTCGCGATTGCGCATCGTTGAAAGAACGTAAACCGGAATACCTTCCGCCAGCCCACCTTCCCGTAAGGCACGGAGAGCATCCACCCCGTCCATTTCAGGCATGTTGATGTCGAGAATTATCACATTGGGTCTGCCTTCGTGGTTGCGCACCAGCTCTACCAGCTCGCGGCCATTTACCACCTCCGTGATCAGTATCGCCTCGGAAAAATCGTGGATGGCCTCCCGTATAATCAGCCTGTCATCAGGATCATCGTCAG
>JAEZAI010000026.1 GCA_023427825.1 Actinomycetes bacterium | reverse complement strand
ACCGCGGCGACACGCCCGGCAACCGGGCGGCCGGCCTGGACCTCCGCGTGCTCGACGCCCACACCGGCGAGGAGCGCGACGTCGCCACGCTGTCGGGCGGCGAGACGTTCCAGGCCTCGCTCGCCCTCGCGCTCGCCGTCGCCGACGCCGTCGAGCAGCACGCCGGCGGAGTCCGCATGGACGCGCTCTTCATCGACGAGGGGTTCGGCACCCTCGATCCCGACGCGCTCGAGCTGGCCATGGACGAGCTCGATGCGCTGCGCGCCGGCGGGCGGATGGTCGGCGTGATCAGCCACGTCGGCACCATGCAGGAGCGCATCCGTCGCGGCATCCGGGTCGTGCCGTCCGAGACCGGCAGCCGGGTCGAGGTGGGCGACGTCCGCTGAGCGGACCCGGTTCGGTCGGAACCGGCGCCGTCGACTCAGCCGAGCAGGACCGCCCGCACGCGGTCGCGGTGGAAGTCGGCGTCGCCGTACCGCGCCGCCAGGGCCCACGACCGCTTCATGAAGAGGTGCAGGTCGTACTCGACCGTGTAGCCGATCGCCCCGTGGCACTGCAGGGACGCGGCTGCCGCGGCGAGCGCCGCCTCGGACGCGCGGGCCTTCGCCATGGACACGTGCACCGGAGCCTCGGGATCGCCGTGGGCCAGGGAGTTGGCCGCCCGGAGGACCAGGGGTTCGGCGAACGCGACGGCGAGCGCGGCGTCGGCGAGGTGGTGCTTGACCGCCTGGAAGGAGCCGATCGGCACGCCGAACTGCTTGCGCTCCGCCGCGTAGCCGACCGTCAGGTCGAGCATGCGCTCGCCCAGACCGACGAGCTGGGCCGCAGCACCGAGCGCGGCGCGGTCGAACGCCCGGGTGACTGCGGCGGAGCCGGCCTGGCCGCCGACGAGCACGGTGGCGTCCGACGGCTCCCACCTCACCGAGCACAGGGCCCTGGCGCCGTCGACGGATTCCACCGGCTCCAGGGTCACCTGCGACGGCGCGAGCTCGTGGACCTCGCCGCGGTCGCACATGAGGAACGCGTCGGCGGTGGCCGCTGCCGGCAGGTACGACGATCCCGGGAAGCCGACCAGCACGGTCGCCGACCCGTCGGCGATCCGCCCGAGGAGGCCCTCGGCCGCGGCACCGCCGTGGTCGCGGAGCAGGCCCGCCGCCACGTAGGCGGTGGAGGAGACGGGATCGGGCAGGCCGGCCCGGCCGCATTCGACGAGCAGCGGCACGAGGTCCTCGTCGGTCATGCCCAGGCCGCCCGCGGCCTCGGGCACCATCACTCCCAGGACGCCCATCTCGGCGAGCGCGTCCCACGCAGCGCGGACGCGACCGTCGCCGCCGCCGGGCACCTCGCCCACCTGCTCACGCCACGCGGCCTTCACGGCCTCGGGCGGGCAGGTGTCGGCCAGCAGCCCGCGCACCGCGTCGCGGAAGTCGTTCTGGTCCTCTGTCAGTGCGAAGCGCATGTGTCGATGGCCCTCACTTCCGCGGCAGCCCGAGCACGCGCTCGGCGATGATGTTGCGCTGGATCTCGTTGGTGCCGGCGTAGATCGGGCCCGACAGGGCGAACTCGTAGCCCTTCATCCACGGGCCGTCGAGCTCGGCGTCGCTGCCCAGCAGGTCGAGCGCCGCCCGGTGCAGGCGGATGTCGAGCTCGGACCAGAACACCTTGTTGAAGCTCGAGCGTGCGCCCGGCGAGCGCCCCTCGACGATGCCGGTCACGTCGCCCAGCGTGTAGAGCGCGTACGCCTCGGCGTCGATCCAGGCGTCCACGACGCGGTCGCCCAGCCGCTCGCTGAGCCGGCCGGAGCGGTCGGCGTCGCGGGCCAGGTCGAGCAGCCGGGTCGCCGTCGCCCGGAACCGGCCCGGGGACCGCAGGGTGAGCCCGCGCTCGGAGGTGGTCGTCGCCATGGCCACGCCCCAGCCCTGGTCGATGCCGCCCAGCGTGCCGCCGCGTGCCATGACGGCCGCGGCCTCGTCGGCCGGGACGTCCTCGGCGGGGTTGTCGGGCACGACGACGTCGTCCAGGAACACCTCCGCGAAGCCCTCGTCCCCGTCGAGCCGACCGAACCCGCGGACGGTCACCCCGTCCGCGTCGAGCGGCACCAGGAAGTACGTGAGACCGCGGTGGCGCTCGGCCTCGCCGTCGGTGCGGAAGAGGCCGAACAGGTGGGTGCAGAACGCGCCACGCGTGGTCCAGGTCTTCTGACCCGAGAGCCGCCAGCCGCCGGCGGCGTCGTCCCGGACCGCCCGGGAGCTGATGCCGGCCAGATCGGAGCCGGCGTTCGGCTCGGACCAGCCCTGGCACCACAGGTCGTCCGCCGCCGACATGCGGGGCAGGTAGTGGTCCTGCTGCGCCCGGGTCCCGAACTCGAAGATGGTCGGCGCCAGGAGGAAGATGCCGTTCTGCGTCACCCGCTGGGGTGCGCCCGCCCGGTAGTACTCCTCCTCGAAGATCAGCCACTCCCACAGCGAGGCGTCTCGGCCGCCGTACTCGTGGGGCCACGACACGACGGCCCACCGGTCGGCGTGGAGCTCCTTCTCCCACTCCAGATGGGCGGCGAAGCCCTCCTTGGTGTCGCCCGACGGGAGCGCCGGCGACGGCGTGTGCTCGGTGAGCCAGCTGCGGCACTCCTCCCGGAACGCCTCCTCCGACTCGCTCCACGTGAGGTCCATGGCGCCAGTCTGCCCCGCTACCTGACGACCCGTCAGATCGTGGTCGCACGGCCGCGGGACCCGGGCCGACTGGGCCGTTCGGCCCGGCGGCCCCGCCAGAGTTCACGTCGGGCTCCGGCGGCGCCGATGGAGTACCGGAAATGGGATTCGCCGTTCGACGACCCCCGGGCGCAGCCGACGCCGGTCACGACCGCTCCGACGGCGCGCGCCCCGGCGCACGGGCCGTGCTCCGGCCGGGCGTCGTGGCCCTCGCGGTGGCGTTCGCCATCGCTGCCGCGGTCGGCGTGGCCTGGCCCGACATCGCGAACGAGCTGCAGTCGCTCGGCATCGAGCACCCCGACCGGATCATCCACCTGACCGGGGCGGCCGTCCTGCTCACCGCCGCCGCGCTGCTGGCCATGGCCTCCCAGGGCACGTTCGGACGCCGCCGGATCGGCCTGGGCACGATCGCGATCGGCGCGACGACCCTCGCCACGGGGACCGCGCTCATGACGCTCTCCCCGCAGCGACTCGCCGGTCTTCTCTCCACGAGCGGCCTCACGACGTTCCAGGTCATCGGTGTCGTCCTGATGATCGCCGGCGTGGTCGCCATGCCCTCCAACCTGCGCTGGGGTGCCATCGCGATCGCGGATGTCGGCCTGGCCGTCACGACCGCGCTGGCGCTCACGTGGCTCGCCCCGCTGCGGGTGGACACCGGGCCCGAGGGCGGGCTGCTCGACGTGACCAGCCGCCAGCCGACGGCCCTGCTGCTCGTGCTCCTGACGCTCACCGGCGTCGTGCTGCTGGTGCGGGTGGTGCAGGCCGCGACCCCGGGCGACCTGGCGCTCGTGGTGGCCGTGCTGCTGATCCCGTCGGCCTTCTACACGTCGGTGGTCGGCCAGAGCGCCGGCCCGGGTGCGGTCGCGTTCCGCGGTTCGACGCTGTGGTGGCTCTGCGGGCCGGGGGTCCTGGCCGTGGCCGGGTTCCAGGCGTTGCGCTCGGGGTCGCCCGCCGCAGCTGCGACCGGGCCGGACGCGGCCGATCCGGCTGGCGACGACACGCTCCGGGCCACCCGCGCCGAGTGGGTCGCGGTGGTCGCCATGCTGCTCACGCTCGGTGCGGTCGCCACCCACCGGCTGTTCATCGACTCGCTCGACCCCGTGCTCCTCGCCCTGGGCGTGGTCGCCGTGCTGCTCTCCACCTTCCGGCTCACCGTGCTGCAGCGCGAGCAGGTCGCCCTGCAGCACCGCCTGGGGTCGCTCGCACTCGAGCTGCACGACCGCGCCCGGACCGACGAGCTGACCGGG
>JAEZAI010000380.1 GCA_023427825.1 Actinomycetes bacterium | reverse complement strand
CCGCTCGCCCCGGTCGGTCCCGTGGCCCCACCGACGCGCCGTCGCCGTCGGGGCTGAGGCCCGGAGCCGTCCGTCGGACCGGCACGCCGACTAGAACCCGGTTCCACTTCTGGACCACACTCGCGGGGATGGACTTCGACGACAGCGCCGAAGAGATCGCGCTGCGGGCCGAGGCCCGGGCCTGGCTCGACGAGCACGCCACGCGCCTGGACCCGGACTCCCTCGAGGAGATGCGCACCTACCGGGCGCACACCGAGGAGGAGGACGAGGCGCTGGTCGAGGAGGCGCGGCGCTGGCAGCGAACCAAGGCCGAGGCCGGATGGGCCGCGCCCACGTGGCCGGCCGAGCTGGGCGGCCGGGGCCTCTCGCCGCTCGTGGCCGGGGTGTTCGCCTCCGAGGAGTCCAACTACGACGTGGCCGGACGCATGTTCTCGGTCGGCACCGACATGGTCGGCCCGACGATCATCGAGTGGGGCACCGACGAGCAGCGGGCCTGGTACCTGCCCCGCATCCTCCGGGCCGACGACATCTGGTGCCAGCTGTTCAGCGAGCCGGGCGCCGGCTCCGACCTCGCCGGTCTCTCGACCCGGGCGATCCAGGACGGCGACGAGTGGATCATCACCGGCCAGAAGGTGTGGACGTCGGGGGCGCACTACTCGGACCTCGGCATCCTGCTGGCCCGGACCGATCCCGACGTGCCCAAGCACCGCGGCATCACGGCGATCGCCGTGCCCATGCGCTCCGAGGGCGTCGACGTCCGCCCGCTGCGCCAGATCGACGGCGCGATCCACTTCAACGAGGTCTTCCTGGACGAGGTGCGCGTCCCCGTCGCCAACACGATCGGCCCGGTCGGTCACGGCTGGGGCGTGGCCATGACCATGCTCACGAACGAGCGGGCGTCCATCGGCGGTGGCGGCATGTACTCGTTCGACCAGCTCGCGCAGCTGGCGCGGGAGATGGGCCGCAACACCGATGCGATCATTCGCCAGCGCCTCGCGGACATGTACACCCGCGACGAGATCCTGAAGTACCTCGGCTACCGGGTCCGCACCGCTGCGGCGGCGGGGCGCATGCCCGGACCCGAGAGCTCGGTCATGAAGCTGGCCGTGTCCGCCCGGTACGAGGTGGGCGGCGACCTCATGCTCGAGATCGAGGGCCCGGCCGGCGCCCTGGTCCACGAGGACGCCCCCTACGGCGGACGGTTCCAGGACATGTTCATGTCGCAGTGGGCGCCGCGCATCGGCGGCGGGACCGACCAGGTGCAGCGCAACATCATCGGCGAGCGAGTGCTCGGGCTGCCCGGCGACATCCGCGCGGACAAGGGCGTCCCCTTCAAGGACCTCCCGCGCTCCTGAGGCGTCCGTCCACGTTCTCGGTGCGCTGGCCGTCGCAGAGCGACGATCAACGCACGCGGAACCGGTGTCATCCGCGGCGGAGGGCCATCCGCTGCTCGTAGATCAGCTCGATGATCCGCGACGAGCGCTCCGGGTCGCCCTCGCAGTGCTCCCACAGGAGCACGGTCGTGTCCCACCCGAGCGTCTGCGCCTCGGCTCGGCGGTCCGCGTCCTGGAGCGCCTGCTGGAACCGGTGGTGCCAACGGCGACCGTCGAACTCGACGATCATCTTCGCGTCGGGCCAGCAGCGGTCGACGAAGCCGCGCCGGCCCCGCTCCGACGGCAGCGGGTGTTCGTGCACGGGCGCGGGCACGGCCGCCCGGTCGATCACCCCGTCGCCGAGTCGTTCGAGCTCGGACCGCGACATCGAGTCGCCGGGGCCGAGGTCATCGAGCACCTGTGCCATCTTCCGCACGCCCCGCTTGCCCGACCGGCGGACACGATCGAGCAGGATCGCCAGGTCGACGGTGCGGTAGTGGCGCTCGAGCAGCCCGTGCTCCACGAGCAGTCGGAGGGTGGCCACGTGCATCGGTCCGGCGAGATCTACGGCGGTGCGCAGCGGCGTCGTGACGGGCGGCAAGCCCGGCAGCACGACGACGTCCTCGGGTTGGAGGTCGGCCCGGCGGAACCACCGGACGCCGGCAGGCGGACGGACCTGCGTGGGTGCGACCAGCAGATCGACGGTGCCGCGCCGCGCCTGCGGGTAGCCGTGGACACGGCCGGCGCTGTCCATGCCGATCGGCGCGCCGCCCGCGTGCAGGTGCGCGGCCCACAGTCGGCGTCGCCAGCTCTCGCGGTGCCCTGCCAGCCCGTAG
The DNA here is from genome assembly GCA_023427825.1 of Actinomycetes bacterium. GTDB lineage: Bacteria > Actinomycetota > Acidimicrobiia > Acidimicrobiales > Microtrichaceae > Dermatobacter. Next base: position 441 of record JAEZAI010000380.1, on the reverse strand, counting down.
ACCGCCGGCAGCTCACGGGTCCACCGTCCTGTGCTCACGGCATGGCGGACGAGCGAGTCGGTGGCGCCGAACGACTCGGCCTGAGCCCGCGTGAAGATGCCGAGCTGGGCGGCGGAGAGCTGGTTCAGTCCGTCGAGATCCACCGTGGCATTGGCGCACGAATGGTTGCCGATGGCCACAGGGGACCGGTCCCCGGTCCCGACCCGTCGTTCTCGGTGCGCTGGTCGTCGCAGAGCGACGATGAGCGCACGCGGAACCGGCCTGCGACGATCGGGCGTCGGGCGCGTAGCCTCGTCACGTGACGAGCTGGGACGGCACCGCGGACATGGACCGGGCGTCGACGTCGCCGCTGCGGCCCGCGGCCCGTGCCGCCCTGGAGCCGTTCCTGTCCGATCGCTACGGCAACCCGAGCGCGGCCCACGCACTCGGCCGGGACGCCGT
>JAEZAI010000547.1 GCA_023427825.1 Actinomycetes bacterium | reverse complement strand
CCGACACGACGTGCGGACCCGGTCGCCCCGTGCCCGCGGTCAGCCGCCGGTCGGCTTCAGCGGTTCGTAGTCCGGCAGCGTGTAGCCGGGCGGGAGCTCCGTGTAGAAGGTCACCGGGTCCGGCGCGTTCTTGAAGACCTGCGCATCGCCCTCGGGCCACTCGCCCGGCAGGTAGCGCTTGCCGCCGTCGACGTAGGCCCACATGCCGGTCCCCTGCTTGTCCAACTCGTCGACGCCCGTCGCCGTCGGGTCCCAGAAGATCTCGGTCTGGTCGTCGATCCCGGCGTAGTCGGTGTCCGGCCAGATGTCCCGGTTGCCCCAGCTCAGCTGCGGCGTGAGCACGGTGCTCTTGATGATCGGCGCGTTGAACAGCGCCGTCTGGAACGCCTCGGGCGTCAGGTTCGGGCCGATGCCCTGGAAGGCCGAGTAGTAGAACTGGATGGTCGGCAGGACCAGTGCGACCTGCTCGGCGGGCGGCTCCTCGCCGAAGAACCACTTGTAGAGGAACGTCGGTCCCGACACCTCGCCGCTCGAGCGGGCGAACAGGTTCGACGGGCCGAACGCGTGGGCCCACTGCTGCTGGTCGTAGGTGCGGGAGAAGATCGTCGTGTCCACGAGCGCCGAGCCGGTCACGACCCACTCGGGGAAGAAGCCCTGCTCGGTGGCGTTCTTGGTGAGCGTCTGCGGGGCCAGCGGGTCGCCGTAGAAGATCACGGTGGTGATCCCCTCCGACTTCATCTTGGCCATGATCCCGCCGGCCTGACCGGCCAGCGCGACCGGGTCCGTGTACGTGGCCACCTCGGCGACCTCGGTGTCGTACTTGTCCGACAGGTCGGACAGGAACTGCTGGCGCAGCTCGTCCGCCTGCGGCGACGTGGTGAGGAAGACCAGGCCGAGCTTGCGGTCCTTGCCGTTCACGTCGTCGCCGCCGTACTGCGCCTTGCGGTTGCCGACCCGCTTGCCGATGTACTCAGCGGTCATCTGCAGGTTCTGGTCGGTGTTCTTCTGGATGTCCCAGACGAACGGCCCGCGATCCACGTACCACTGGTTCGGCTGGCCGGGCGTGCAGCCCACGCACATGACCTTGTTCTGGGCGAGCGTGTCGGCGAACGCCTCGGTCAGGGCCGGGCCGCTGATCACCGCGAAGGGCTGGATGTCGCGGGCGATGGTCTCGGCGTCGGACGTGGCGGCCACCTCGTCCTGGATGGTGCCGGTGGCGTCGTAGCGGATCAGCTCGACGTTGCGCCCGTAGGTCTCGTAGTACGTCGAGAGCAGCTCGTCGTAGCCCTGGTAGCTCTCGAAGAGCTGCGTCGGGGTGTCGGTGTTGCCGACCTGCTTGTAGATGAAGCTCAGGATCGGGTCGTTCTCCTGCGGGAGGTAGACCACGATCTTGATCGTGTCGGCCGTGACGCCCGGCGCCGTCTCGCCGCCGTTGTCACCGGTGAACGGCTTGTAGCACTCGGGCGCCGGGAAGATCGGCAGCGCCAGCACCCCGGTGTCGGTGTCGCACCGCTCGCCCCAGTCGATCTCGTCGACCGTGCCGTCGGCCTCGGCCGAGGAGAACGACACCACCCCATCGGGCAGCTTCACGTCGCCCGACGGCGTCGTGGTGGTCGTGCCGCTGGCCACGTCCTCGTCGCTGCCCTTGGTGATCAGGAAGCCGACGACGACCGCCACCACGACGACGACCGCGACCAGCGGTCCCCAACGTCGCAGCGCGCCGCTGCCCCCCGAACCCTGCGGTTCCTCCATGGCCTTCATGCACGTCGCCCGTTCATGTGTCCCCCGTTGGATTGACCTCGCTCGGCGACCACGCCGATCGACCGCGCCGACCGCGTCGGCTCACCCGCCGTCCCCGTCGCCCCAGCTCGCCGTCGATCCCGACCTGGCCACCGCCAGCTGGTCGTCGCCCAGGTACGAGGCCACGACGCGCGGGTCGGTGAGCACCGCCGTCGGGTCCCCCTCGGCGATCACGGCGCCGGTCTCGAGCGCCACAAGGCGGTCGGCCAGGCCGGCCACGAGCGGCATGTCGTGCTCGATCACCAACATGGCGCAGCCGAGCTCGTCGCGAATCCGGCGCAGGAGCGCACCGAGCTGCTCGACCTCCTTCTGCGCGACGCCGCCGGCCGGCTCGTCGAGCAGCAGGACCGATGGCTGGTGGCCGACCACGCAGGCCAGCTCCACGATGCGCCGGGTGCCGGTCGACAGCTCGGCCGTGAAGCTGTCCCGGTAGTCCATGAGGCCGAAGAGCTCCAGGAGTTGGCGGACGCGGCGGCCCACCGCCACCTCGCTGTCGTAGGACGCCGGCAGGCGCAGGGCGGCGTTGATCGGGTCCTTGACCGCCACCGAGCGGTCGAGCGACACCGCCACCGTCTCCGCGACCGTCAGTCCTGCGAAGAGCCGGCCGCCCTGGAACGTGCGCCCGAGACCGATCCGTGCCCGCTGGGCCGCCGACAGGTGCGACAGGTCCCGTCCGCCCTTGAGGATGCGCCCGCCGTCGAGCGGCTGGAAGCCGCTGACGAGATCCAGGATCGTGGTCTTGCCGGCGCCGTTCTGGCCGATCAGCCCCACGATCTCGCCCGGCGCGACGTCCAGGCTGACGCCGTCCACCGCGTTGATGCCG
>JAEZAI010000562.1 GCA_023427825.1 Actinomycetes bacterium | reverse complement strand
CCCACGGCCGGGTGGTGACAGACTCGGGCACCAGGACCGTGGACCGGCTCGTGCTCGTGGCGCGAGCATGACTCCCGGACCGGTCAGGCGCCGGACCAGAGCAACCGGCGAGGGGTCGGGTGGGGTCGCTCCCTCCGTCGTCGAGGGTGCTCGGGGGATCCCGATGGGCGAGGTGAGATCAGCACGCACTGCGACGTCCGACGTCGCCGCGCGCCGCGTCCCGTTCCGTGCGCTGCTCGCCCTGGTCCTGGCCCTGGCGTCGCTCGCGATCGCCTGCGCGCCGACGACCACCGAGCTCGGCTCCGACGACCCCGACGGCTACCCCGAGCAGTCGCCCGACGGCTACCCGGCGCCGCAGGTGATGGCCGAGGTCACCCTGCCTGACGGCTCGGTCGCCAGCGTGCCCCAGCCGGTCGTGCCCGAGACGACCATCCCGTCCGCCGCCGTCACCACCCCGTCCGCGCTGCCTCGCGTGCCCACGACCGTGGTCACCGCCGCCGACGACCGGGCGGTGCAGCAGCTGACGAACGCGGCGGCCATCCAGGCCGCGGGGCGGGCGCTCGGACTGCTGCGCTTCGACTGGCGCCTGATCCTGCCGGGCTGGCAGATCCGCTTCCTCCCGGGGCGCTCGGGCATCCGCGGCGCCACCTACCCGGACCGCAAGGTCATCGAGATCTACGTCCGATCGAGCGACGGCCCCGACGACCTCGCCCACGTGGTGGCCCACGAACTGGGCCATGCCCTGGACGTCACCCGCCTGGACGACGCCGATCGCCAGGTCTGGCGGGCCACCCGGGGCATCAACCCGAACGCCGCCTGGTTCCCGTCGGGATCGGGCGCACCGGACTACTCCACCCCGGCCGGGGACTGGGCCGAGAGCTTCGCCCACTGGCAGGTGGGCTCGGGCTGGTACTCCAAGCTCGGCAAACCGCCCGACGCAGCCCAGATCGCCGTGCTCGCGCGCCTCGCGGGGCTCGGCTGAATGCGGGTCCCGGTACACTCACCTCTGTCCCGTCCGAACGACGTCGGGACGACTCTGTCGGACGACGCGGGGCTCTCGAGGTGACGGAACAGACCACGGCCGCTCGAAGTGGGACGAGCGGCGCGGACCCGGGGAGGCCCTCCATGCTCAAGGGCCTCATCAAGGCGTTCCGGCCCAAGCAGTGGGCCAAGAACGTCCTGGTGTTCGTCGCGCCCGCGGCCGCCGGCGTGCTGGACGACGCCTACTACGTCAAGCTCACGCTCGCCGGCTTCGTGGCCTTCTGCCTGGTGTCCTCCGCGACCTACCTGCTGAACGACACGCTCGACGTCGAGTCCGATCGCCAGCACCCCACCAAGTGCCGGCGCCCGATCGCCTCCGGGGCGGTCCCGATTCCCGTGGCGCTCGTGACCGCGCTCGTCCTGGCCGTCGCGGGCTGCGCGGTCGCCGCGTTCATCAGCTGGCAGCTGCTCGCGGTCGTCGCCGGCTACGCGGTCCTCACCACCTGCTACTCCGCGTTCCTCAAGCAGGTGCCGATCCTCGACCTGGTCATTCTGTCCGCCGGCTTCATCCTCCGCCTGCTCGGCGGTGCGTACGCCGCCGGCGTCGAGGTGTCCGAGTGGTTCCTGCTCGTGTCGCTGTTCGGCTCGATGTTCATCGCGGCGGCCAAGCGCTACGCCGAGAAGCGTGAGCTGGGCGACCGGGCGGCCGAGCTGCGCCCGACGCTGGGGGAGTACAGCTACGAGTTCCTGGCGCTGGTCCGCACCTCCGCCGTCGCCGCGGTGACCATGTCGTACTGCCTGTGGGCGGTCGAGCGGGCGCAGCTGCACGGCGGTGAGGCCACGCCGTGGATCCAGCTGTCGATCATCCCGTTCGTCATCGCCATCCTCCGCTACGCACTGCTCGTGGACCAGGGTCACGGCTCGGCGCCCGAAGAGGTCTTCGCCGAGGACCGGATGATGCAGGTCATGGGCGTGATGCTGGTGATCTTCCTCTTCCTGGGGCTGTACCTGTGACCGATCTCGCCACACCCGGCCGCACCGACGGCCACCCCGAGCTGCTGCGCGGTTGGGGTCGCACCACTCCCGCCCGTTCCACCGTGATCGCCCCCGAGGCCGACGACGCCGTCCGCGACGCCGTGCTGTCCGCCGGGGCCGATGGCGTGGTGGCCCGGGGACTCGGCCGCTCCTACGGCGACCCGGCCCAGAACGCCGGCGGCGTGGTGCTGGACGGCACCGCCCGCTCGGGCCTCGTCGACCTGGATCTGCAGTCCGGCGTGGCCCGGATCCTGGCCGGGACCAGCCTGGACGACCTGATGAGCTGGCTCGTGCCGCTGGGCTGGTTCGTGCCGGTCACGCCGGGCACGCGGATCGTGACCGTGGGCGGCGCCATCGCGTCGGACATCCACGGCAAGAACCACCACAAGAAGGGCTCGTGGTGCAACCACGTGCTGAGCCTGCGGCTGGTCGACGGCACCGGCGAGGTCCGGGACATCAACCCGACCGACGACCCCGACCTGTTCTGGGCCACGGCCGGCGGCATGGGCCTCACCGGCATCATCCTGGACGCCACCGTGCAGCTCACCCCGATCGGCTCCAGCCAGCTGCTGGTCGACTCCGACCGCGCCGCGGACCTGGACGAGGTCATGGCGCTCATGGTCGACGGCGACGACGACTACGACTACTCGGTCGCCTGGATCGACGTCATGGCCAAGGGCCGCCACCTGGGGCGCTCCGTGCTCGACCGTGGCCGCTTCGCCACCCGCGAGGAGGTGCTGGCCAGCGGCAACCCCCGGCCCAACGACTACTCGGCGCACATGCTGCCGTCGCTGCCCGACGTGTTCCCGTCCGGGCTCGTCAACCGCCTGACGGTCAAGGCGTTCAACGAGCTCTGGTTCCGCAAGGCCCCGGTGCGGCGGCGCGACGCGCTGATGGGCATCGAGAAGTTCTTCCACCCGCTCGACATGGTCGCCGACTGGAACCGCGTCTACGGCCAGCGCGGCTTCATCCAGTGGCAGTACGTGGTGCCCGACGAAGCGAGCGACTTCGTCCGGCGCTCGCTCGAGCGCATCTCCGGCGCCGGCCTGCCGTCGTTCCTGTCCGTCCTCAAGCGGATGGGCCCGGGCAACCAGGGCCACCTGAGCTTCCCGATCTCGGGCTGGACGCTGACGATCGACATCCCGGTCGCCGCCGGGCTCGAGGAGCTGTTCGA
>JAEZAI010000548.1 GCA_023427825.1 Actinomycetes bacterium | reverse complement strand
ACGTCGGTGTAGCCCTCGCACACCAGGATCTGGTTGTGGGCGACGGCGTCCGCCTTGGCCCAGTTGATGGCGTAGAGCGCCTTGGACTTGTTGTAGAGGACGTTGTCCCGGGAGTTCTGGTACTTCGCCCCCTCGGCGTCGGGCAGCTTCCGGCCGCCGAAGCCGATCACGCGCTCTCGCTCGTCCAGGATCGGGAACAGGATCCGCCCGCGGAAGAAGTCCTGCATGCGGTTGCGGCGGTTGACGAAGCCGAGCCCCGCCGCCTCGAGGTCCTCGCGCGACGCCTTGAGCGAGCGAACCAGGCTGTCCCAGTCGTCGGGGGCCCACCCGATGCGGTAGTGCGACACCTCGTCGCCGTCGAAGCCGCGCGACCGCAGGTACGCGCGGGCCGCGGCGGCGTCGGGTGAGGACCGAAGTCGCTGGTGGTACCACTCGCACGCCTGCTCGGTCAGGCCGTAGAGGCGGGCCTGGCGCTTGCGACCCTCGGACTCGTTCTTCTCCGTGTAGCGGAGCGTGATGCCGGCCTTGCCGGCCAGCCACTCCACCGCACCGGGGAAGTCGAGGTGCTCGACCTCTCGCACGAACGTGATCGTGTCGCCCGACGCCTTGCAGCCGAAGCAGTGGTACAGCCCCTCGGCCTGGTTCACCGAGAAGCTGGGCGACTTCTCGTTGTGGAACGGGCACAGGCCCGACCAGCGCTGACCGACGCGCTTGAGCTGGGTGTAGCCGGAGACGATCGCGACGATGTCGGTGGACTCCCGCACCCGTGCGATGTCCTCGTCCACGATCCCCACGGGCGGAGACTACAAGCGCCCCCGGACGCCACCCGCCCGACGATCGCGACCCCACTCCCGCGCCACCGACCGGGCCGCTCCCCGTTCTCGGGGCCCGAAATTGCGCAAGTTGGCGTCGCCCAGTGACGGCAACTCACGCAGTTTCGTGGGAGCGGCGAGCGCCGCGACGGCGACCGGTCAGGCCAGCTTCTCGGCCAGGTAGTCCGGGACCTCGGCGACGGCGACGCGCTCCTGCTCCATCGAGTCGCGCTGGCGGACGGTGACCGCGTGGTCCTCGAGCGACTCGAAGTCGTAGGTGATGCAGAACGGCGTGCCCAGCTCGTCCTGGCGGCGGTAGCGACGGCCGATCGACTGCGTCTCGTCGTAGTCGGTCATGAACGACCGCCGGAGCGTGTCCGCGAGCTCGCCGGCCGGTCCCGTCAGCTCGGGCTTCTTGGACAGCGGCAGCACCGCCGCCTTGTACGGCGCGATCCGAGGGTGGAACCGCAGCACGACGCGCGTCTCGCCGCGGACCTCCTCCTCGTCGTAGGCGGCCATCAGGAAGGCCATGGCCGTACGGGTCGCACCGGCGGCGGGCTCGATGACGTGCGGGGTCCAACGCTCGTTGGCGGCCTGGTCGTACCACTCGAGCTTCTCGCCGGAGTGCGTGGCGTGCTGAGTGAGGTCGTAGTCGCCGCGGTTGGCGATGCCCTCGAGCTCGTCCCAGCCCCACGGGAAGAGGAACTCGACGTCGGAGGTGCCCGACGAGTAGTGCGACAGCTCGTCGGCCTCGTGCGCCCGCACCCGCAGCAGGTGCTCGGGCATGCCGTGCTGGAGGTACCAGCGGTACCGCTCGTCGCACCAGTACTCGTACCAGCGCTGTGCGTCCGCCGGAGGGACGAAGAACTCCATCTCCATCTGCTCGAACTCACGGGTCCGGAACACGAACTGCCCGGGGGTGATCTCGTTGCGGAACGACTTGCCGATCTGTGCGATGCCGAACGGTGGGCGCACACGGGTGGTGTCGATCACGTTCTTGAAGTTGATGAACATGCCCTGTGCCGTCTCGGGGCGCAGGTAGGCGACCGACGCGGCGTCCTCCACCGGGCCCGCCTGGGTCTTGAACATCAGGTTGAACTGGCGCGGCTCCGTGAACGTGCCCCGCTTGCCGCAGCTCGGGCACTGGTCCGGGTCGTCCAGCTTGTCCAGGCGCCAGCGCGTGTTGCAGTTGGTGCAGTCGACGAGCGGGTCGGTGAAGTTGGCGAGGTGGCCCGAGGCCTCCCACACCTGCGGCGGCGACAGGATCGACGCGTCCAGGCCCACGACGTCCCCGCGCAGCTGCACCATCGACCGCCACCACGCGTCCTTCACGTTGCGCAGCAGCAGCACGCCGATGGGTCCGTAGTCGTAGGTGGAGCGGAAGCCGCCGTAGATCTCGGCCGACGGGTACACGAACCCGCGCCGCTTGGTCAGGTTGACGATCTTGTCGAACAGCTCCGGCGACGGTGCCGTGTTGCTTTCCTCGGACATGGCAGCCGAGCGTACCGGCGGACCGTGCAACCCATGTAAGGGGTTCAGGTCCGCGGCATTCCGCGATCCCGTCGCTACCGTGGCGCGGGTGAACTGCACGCGTATGAGGCACGACCGATGAGCGACGCCCCTCCTCCGCCCCCTCCCGGGGGACCGGATGAGTCCGGATCCGTCCCGCCGGTGCCCCCGGGCTACGGGGCGCCGCAGCCGCCCGCCGCGCCGCAGGTCCCGCCGCCACCGGGCGGCTACTCGCAGCAGCCTCCGGGCCAGCCCCAGTACGGCCAGCCCCAGTACGGCCAGCCCCAGTACGGCCCCCCCCAGTACGGAGCCCCGCAGCCTCCGGGCAACCCGCAGTTCGGCGCGCCGCCCGGCGGTGGGTTCCAGCCGCCGGCCGCGCCCTACCAGTACGGCGGCGGTCTCCCGGGCAGCGCCGTCCTGGCGACGCCGGGCAAGCGCATCGGCGGCTTCCTGATCGACGCCGTGATCATGATCATCATCAACATCCCGGTGGTGATCGTGCTGTTCCTGGTGCTGGCACGGACCTCGACGGACGCGTTCGGCAACTCGTACCGGGCCGACCTCGGCCTGGGCGGCCAGCTCGTGATCAACCTGGTCACCACCCTCATCTGGGCGGCGTACCACATCGCGTTCGTGGCGGTGAAGGGCCAGACGCCCGGCGCCATGCTCGTCAAGGTCAAGGTCGTGCGACTGGCCGACGGCCAGATCCCCGGCGGCGGTCCGGCCACCATGCGCGTGGTGCCCAACCTGGTCGGCCTGGTGCCGTGCCTGGGCCCGTTCCTCTCGCTCGGCCTGTGGATCTGGGCGCTGGGGAACCTGTACTCGACCGAGCGGCGCCAGACGCCGTTCGACCTCGCCGCCAAGACCGTGGTCATCGACGCCTGAGATGAG
>JAEZAI010000447.1 GCA_023427825.1 Actinomycetes bacterium | reverse complement strand
GCCGGATCATGACCTCATGGGGCCAGCTCGACGTCGACGTCGTCGACGGCGCGGTCGTGCTGCCGGACGGCGCGATCCTCCAGGCGGTCGTGCACCGCCCCGGCCGCATCGAGCCCGAGGTGCGGCTGACCGTCGCGACCGGCTGGGGGGATCCGTGGACCGGGGCGATCGCCACGACGGTCTCGCACGACACGCACAACCTGGTGGTGTTCGGCCGCCACCCCGACGCGATGGCCGCGGCGGCCAACCGCGTGATCGCCGACGGCGGCGGCGTGGCGGTGGCGGTGCCGCCGGAGGGCGCCGGCGGTGACGCCGAGGTGGCTGCGTCGATCGCGCTGCCGGTCGCCGGCATCCTCTCCCCACTGCCGTGCGAGGAGGTCGCGGCGTTGCAGGACGCGGTCGAGGCCGCGGCCGCCCGCGTCGGTCTGCCGCCCGGCGCCCTGAGCCAGCCGCTCATGCAGGTGATGGCGTCGAGCCTGGCGTGCCTGCCGGGCCCGCATCTCACCGACCTGGGCGTGGTCGACGGCGACCTCGGCGTGCTGGTGACCGACCTGGTCGTCGGCTGACGCAGCCGGACCGGGCTCCGGTTCCCGGTCCCGGCAGCGCAGCGGCGACGACAGGGCCCGGAAGCCCACCTCACCGCGCCGGGCGTCGAACAGGTACTCCTGCTGGAACAGGACGTACCGGCCGGTGTTCACGAACACTCCCGACGTCTGCTTGTGGAGCAGGCCCACGGAGCTGGGGTTCATCCCGGTCGCTGCGGGGACGAGTCCGGTGCCCGCCACGAACGAGTACTGCAGCTGCGGTGTGTCCGTGTCCGCGCCCACCATCACGCTGACGGTGTCGGCGCCGTCGAGGTGGAGGAGACCGGTGGTGCCGGGCGCGGCGTCGACGAACATCTCGGTGATGCCGGTGTCCACGAGCACGCCGGCGGTGCTCGGCGTGGCAGACCCGGCCGGCGGCGTGATCGAGACGTGGCCCGGCGAGGTCAGCCAGTCGCCGGGCACCGTCGGCGACGTCGTGAGCGCCGTCGTCGCGAAGCCGGACAGCTGCGAGCCGGTCAGCCCGATCTGCACGCCGGTGGCCGACGCGATGTAGCCCGGTGCGAAGTGCCCGCCGTCCGGCGCCTGCAGCTGCAGGAGCGCGTTGTCGGTCGGCGACGCGAGCTGGTCGCCGGGACTCGGCGTGTTCCGGTCGAAGCCCACACCGAGGTAGTGGAACGCCTCGGGGTCGGGGGCGCTCGTGCAGCTGTAGCCCGGGACGCAGCCGCTGGTCTGGACGCCGAGGACCCGGATCGGGATCGTGCTGACGAAGCCGTCGTCCTCGTCACGGATCGACACCGGCGCCAGGTAGAGGAAGCCCATGTACTCGTAGCCGGACGAGTCGTAGAACTTGGACGCGGGGCCGGCGGGACCGATCACGTTCGGCCCGAGCTGGTCGATCGGCGCGGCGGCCCCGATCGATCCGGTGTCGACCGTGAACGGATGCACGTCGCCGGGAGCCGGGCTGACCGCCGGCGGGGCGGAGGCGCCGGTCGGCCAGCCCTCGGCGTAGCCGAACGTTGCGTGCACGCGGATGCCGGTGCTTTGCACGGTCTCGACGGGGCACGACCCCGCTGCGCCCGAGTCGCAGACGGCGGGCAGGGTCGCGTCGGCGGAGCCGGCCTCCACGATCGGGTTGGCGAGCGGCACGGTGGCCGCACCGATCGACCACGAGTCGGTGCCGGTGCAGCCGTTGACCGCGTCGAGCTGCTGCGCGCCCTGGACGGTCGGCGGTGCCGGCAGGTAGGAGCCGTCGTAGTCCAGCTGGAACGACGAGCCCGACGTGATCTCGAGCGTGAGCGGGTCCGTGCCGGTGCTGGTCACGCCCGGCTGCGAGGGCGCGGTGATCGCGCCGTCGCCGCCGTAGACGTTGACGAACAACGGCTGGGTGGGCGACGGGACGATCGGGTCGCCGTCCTCGTCGTACACCTGCACGCCGATCGAGAGGCTCGAGGACGACCCGGGCTGCGTGGGCGAGGTCGACGAGTTCGGGTTGTCCAGGGCGGTGATCCCGCTGAGCTCCACGGTGAAGGCGGGGCTGGCGTACGTGCCCTCGTTGGCCTCCTCGGCGAAGGTCTGCAGGTCCTCCTCGCACAGTTGCAACGGGGTCGGCGGCACGGAGGACGACGTGGGCGTGGTCGTCGGCGCGGTGGTGGGAGCGGTCGTCGGGGCGGCCGACGTCGTGGGCGTGGGCTCCGGAGCCGGGGGCGGGGCGACGCACGCCGCGGCCAGGCCGGCCAGCACGACGACGAGGGCGGCCAGCGTGGCGTGGCCCGGGCGATGAAGGCGGTTCACGCAGACGGGTGTCGGCGCCGGCGAGGAGCACCTTGCGAAAATGCCCGGCGGATGTCCGGGTGGTCATGTCCGACGGCAGACCCGGACGACGGGGCCTCGGGACACGACCCGTGGGCCGCTCGCTCAGCCGCCGATCTGCGACATCGACCGGCCGGGCCGGATGAACGTCGGGGTGCCGATGCCGTGGCCGGCCCGCTTGGCCGCCACGCAGCGCCGGATCGCGTCGACCAGGTCGTCGTCGCTGCCGCCGTCGCGGAGGACGGCCCGCAGGTCGGTCTCCTCGACCGAGAACAGGCAGTTGCGCAGCTGTCCCTCTGCGGTGAGCCGGATGCGGTCGCACGTCGAGCAGAACGGCGTGGTGACGCTGGGGATGATCCCGATCTCGGAGCCGGGGGCGCCGACCGGGCGGTCCAGGAACCGGTGGCGCTCAGCGGGCTCGTGCCCTCGTGAGACCGGCACGGTCGGGACCACGGGCGCCAGGGCGCCCAGCACCTGGTCACGGCCGACCACCTCGGTGCCGTCCCACTGGCCGTCGGCGTCGAGCGGCATGAACTCGATGAACCGCACGGCCACGCCGCGTTCCCGGCCGAAGCGAGCGAAGTCGACGATCTCGTCGTCGTTCACGCCGGCGATCAGCACCACGTTGACCTTGACGGGGTCGAAGCCGGCGTCGACCGCGGCGTCGATGCCGCGCAGCACCTTGTCGAGCGAGTCCCGCCGGGTGAGCTCGGCGAAGCGGTCCGCCCGGAGCGAGTCGAGCGACACGTTGATGCGGCGCAGGCCGGCGGCCCGGAGGTCACGGGCCTGGCGCTCGAGCGACGCGCCGTTGGTCGTCATGGACAGGTCGGTGCCCAGCGGCGCGAGCAGCGCGACCAGGTCGGCCAGGTGGGCCCGCACGGTCGGCTCTCCGCCGGTGAGGCGGATGGAGGTGATGCCGAACCGCTCGACGAGCACGCCCGCGATGCGCCCGATCTCCTCGTACGTGAGCACCTGGTCGCGAGGCACCCACGGCAGGCCGTCCTCGGGCATGCAGTAGGTGCAGCGGAAGTCGCAGCGGTCAGTGACCGAGATGCGCAGGTCCCGGTGCACCCGCCCGAACCCGTCGACGAGCTCGTCGGCTCGGGGCGAGGTGCTCGGACGGTCCACGCGGGCATGGTACGCCGCGCCGTCCCCCGCTTCGTTGCGCGATCTACGGCCCATTTGCCGTAGACCGCGCAACAGAGCGGGAGGGGCCGTCAGGCGTGGAGGAGGATGACGTCGACCGGGTCGCCGGCGGCGACGCCGTCGCCGTCGGTCAGCACGGCCAACCCGTCGGCGGCGGCCATCGCCGTCATCTGGTGCGACCCCTGCCCGCCGGCCGAGCCGGCGACGAAGCCCAGGTCGTCGTCCTGGCGCACCGCCACCCGCACGTAGTGCACCTTGCCGTCGGGCCGGCGGCGCAGGTCCTCGGCCGCCGTCGCCCGGACGGTGCGGCGCTGCAGCGAGGTCCGACCGGCGGCGTGGAGCAGTCCCGGACGCGCCAGCAGCTCGAAACTGACGAGCGAGCTGACCGGGTTGCCCGGCAGGCCGTACACCGGCACCCCGTCGACCAGCCCGAACGCGAACGGCTTGGCCGGCTTGATCGCGATCTGCATCCAGCGCATGTCGCCGATCCGGCCGAGCACCGCCTTGACGTAGTCGAAGTCGCCCATCGACACGCCCCCGCTCGTGAGCAGCGCGTCGCACTCCGCCACGCCCCGACGGATCGTGGCCTCGATCGCGGCCTCGTCGTCGCGCACCAGCCCCAGGTCGACCTCGTCGAAGCCCGAGCTGCGGCACAGCGCCAGCAGCGCCAGCCGGTTGGAGTCGCGGACCTGACCGCGGGCCAGGGGCGCGCCGCCCTGCACCAGCTCGTCGCCGGTCGACAGCACGCCCACCCGGGGCCGGCGGCGGACCTGCACCGAGGTCGCCCCGATCGAGGCCAGCACGCCCAGGTGCGCCACACGCAGCACGATCCCGGCCGGCACCACGACGTCGCCGGGACGCACGTCGTCGCCGGCCCGACGGATGCCGGTGCCGGCGTCGATCGTCCCCTGGACCTGCACGCGCCGCCCGTCGTCGAGCGACGTCGTGCGCTCGACCATGGCGATCGCGTCCGCGCCCGGAGGGATCGGCGCACCGGTCATGAGGCGCGCCGCCTGCCCCGGACCGAGCGGCCCGTCGCCGGGGTCGCCCGCCGCGATCGTCGCGACCACGTCGAGCACGGCGTCGGGAGTGGCGACGTCCTCGGCCCGCACTGCGTACCCGTCGAGTGCGGTGTTGTCCCAGCCCGGCACCAGCTCGGCGGCCACCACGTCGGCGACGGTGACCAGCCCGAGCGCGTCCTCGAGCGCCACGTCCACCGCCGGCTGCGGCGGCACGCGGGACAGGACGTGGTCGAGGGCCTCCTGGAGCGGGATCACGGCGTCATCCCAGCACAGAGAGCCGGCCGCCGGTGCCCGGTGCGCCGATGCCCTGTCGGGCGGGCCCGGGCAGGTGCCGAGTCGGCTCAGCCGATGCCCTCGCGCCGCACGACCTCGGACAGGAACTCCCGGAACTCGGGGCCGAGGTCCTCGCGCTGCAGCGCCAGCTCCACGGTCGCCCGCAGGTAGTCGATCTTCTTGCCGATGTCGTAGCGACCGTCGGCGAACACCCACCCGTAGACGTCGTCGTGGTCGAGCAGCCGGGCGATCGCGTCGGTGAGCTGGATCTCGCCGCCCACGCCGGGCTCCACGTGCTCGAGCTCCGTGAAGATGTCGGGCGTGAACAGGTAGCGGCCCATGACCGCCAGGTTCGACGGCGCCTCGGCGGCAGCCGGCTTCTCGACGATGCCGGTGATGCGGCACAGCGCGCCGTCCCGGTCGTCGACCGCGGCGCACCCGTAGGCCGAGATCGACTCCTGCGGCACCTCCATGAGCGCCACGATCGAGGAACCCATCTGGTCGAACTGCTTGATCATGTCGGGAAGGACGGTCGAGTGGTCGTCCATGATGTCGTCGCCGAGCATGACCACGAACGGCTCGTTGCCGACGTGCTTGCGGGCGACCGACACGGCGTGGCCCAGCCCGAGCGGCTCGCCCTGGCGCACGAAGTGGATGTCGGCGAGCTCGGCGAGCTCCACGACCTCGGCCAGGTCGCCGGTCTTGCCCTTGGACTGCAGCTGGTGCTCGAGC
>JAEZAI010000393.1 GCA_023427825.1 Actinomycetes bacterium | reverse complement strand
CCCCCAGCCTCCCTCCGAAGGCAGACCCTCTCGGTCGTCCCTGCTCGCAGGTCCGGGCGTCAGTGCCCGACGTTGCTCGTGTACACGTAGTGGCCCACATCGCTCTGGAAGTCGAACGTGGCGCTGGACGGGATCAGCGAGCCGACCCTGATCTTGACCGAGCTCGGCAGGCTGGCGATCGGGATGAAGCCCTGCTCGAGCCCCGGCTGGAAGATCCCGCCGATGGCGAACGCCGTGTTGAGCAGATCGGTGAAGGTGCCGGCGGTGGGCAGCAGGATCTGCACACCCACGCCCATGATGTCGTCGGGGTTGCCCAGGCCCTCGATGAAGGCGCCGAGGAAGCTGCCGACGGCGTTGAGGAAGTTGCCGAGGTTGGACACGATCAGGTTGATCAGGTCCTCCTGCGTGGGGGGCACCGCGGACCCGGCGATCAGCAGGTTCAGCGCGTCCTTCATCACCGGCACCAGGGCCGACCCGAGGAGGTCGGAGATGGCGCAGCCCTCGGGGAACACGCCGTCGCGCTCCATGGCGAAGGTGAGCGTGCCGAAGATCTCGAGCGGGGCGGTGCCGAGCAGCACGTCGCCGATGTCCAGGTTCTGCGCCTGCGGGAACGTGACGTCGGCCGAGCCGGCCGGCACGGCGACCGTGGCGCCGTCGGGAGCGGCGTCCGGACCGGGGACGGCCTGGGCGTAGCACTGCGACGAGACCTGAGCATCCGATGACCCGGGCACGCCGAGCTTGGAGCGGAACCCGACCTGGATGACGTACGGCTCGGCGCCGGCGTCGTTGTCCTCGCCGTCCACGACCGTGATCGTGCCCGGCTTGACCTTCCAGTCGGTGGGGGCCGGGCCCCCGATGGTGCACGCCGCAGCCACGAGTGCGATCGCGACGAGCAACGCGCCGAAGACGGAGATCCGCTTCATGAGACCCTCCCGGTCCACCGTCGACCAACCCCCGGTCGAACGACGGCAGCGTAACCCATGGGCAACGAGATGTGCCCGATGTCGCACCGATCCGCACCGATGAGCGGGACGGTGCCGAGGGTCAGACCCGGACGGGGGTGTAGATGCCGGTCGCGAAGGTCTCGCCGTCCCAGTGGCGGAGGGTCCAGACCGAGCCCTTGGCGCACCCGCTCTTGCCCGGCACGAGCATGCCCCGCCGCTGCGCCCGGCTGACCAGCTCGGGGATGACGTCGCCGTGGCTGCACAGGACCGCAGACGTGTCGGCCAGCTCCACCAGCAGGTCCCAGGCGTCCTCCACCGACGTGCCCTCGGCGAGACGGTGCTCCACGACGACGTCGACGCCGAGGACCTTGGCGAGCGGCTCGACGGTCTGGCGGCAGCGGCGCAACGGGCTGCTGAGCACGGCGGTCGGACCCTCGTGGCGGAGCCAGTCCGCCAGGCGCTCGGCCGGCAGGTGGCCGGTCTCGTCGAGCGGGCGATCGTCGTCGTGTGGATCGGCGTCGTTGCGGACGCCGGCGGAGCCGTGCCGGACCAGGTACAGCGTCATCGGGCCGTGCTCGTGCCCGGTGCCGTCGAAGACGCGTGCATCCGGCTCACGGTAACCGCCTGCAGCGCCTCGTCGGACCTCTGCGGGCAGGAAACCGGCTCGAGGTGTCCGACGTCTCAGCCGGCGATCGGCCCCACGCTCCCGTCGTTGCGGTCGTTGGCTCCGAACCGGGTCCAGTCGCCGAGCGCCGTCGCGTCGGTGGGGAGCCGCCACACGAGCAGGTGGCCGTCGCGACGGGTGATCGCGACCTCGCCGCGGCCGTCGCCGTCCCAGTCGCCGAACGCGGGCGTCCCGACGGCCCAGCCCCCGGTCAGCCTGGGCCAGCCGGACGGCGCCCGGCCGTCCCCGCCGACGGCATCGAGCAGCTGCACGCCGTTCGCCGCGACCACCTCGTTGGCGCCGTCGCCGTCGACGTCCGCGATCACCGGCGTCACGAAGAAGGCGATGTCCGCGGTGACCCGGGGGAACCCGTTGCGGACCGACCCGTCCGATCCCGACCACGCGGTGAGCTGGGGGTCGCCGTCCTGGTCGTTGGGCAGCAGCGTGTCGATCGCGCGGCCGGCACCGGTGGTCGGCGCCGCGACGTCGAGCCCGAGTGGCGAGCCGAGCCGCCCGATCGCCGGACCGCCGAACGCGCTCGTGAGTGCCGCGGTGTCGGTGCTGTTGGTGCCGGGCCCCACGGCGCCGAGCCACCCGAGCGCGGCCTGGACCCCGAACGGGCGGCCGTAGGGGGTGCGGCCGTCGGCGTCGAGCACCATCGTCTGGCCGCTGACCGACGTCGCGACCACCTCCGGCGCACCGTCGCCGTCCACGTCGCCGATCGCCGCCTGGGTGGCGACGCCGTCGCCGATGGTGGGAAGCACGCTCGTGAGGAACATCGGCAGCGCCACCGGCCAGCCGGGCAGGAACGGCGAGCCGGTGGGCGAGGCGGCGCCGTCCGGCGAGATGGCGAACAGGCGGGTGTTGCCGCTCCGGCCCGGCAGGCCCAGCCCGGGGAACACGGCGGGCTGCTCGTCGTACTGCTCCTGCGTGCCGATGACGATCTCGGGCCGGCCGTCGCCGTCCAGGTCGCCGAGTGCGGGGGTCGCCACGATCTCGCCGCCCTGGCCGGTGCGCTCGGGGTCGCGGAACGTGATCGCGTGCGACGACGGGTCCAGCGTCGCGACCTGGGTCGGGTCGACGACGTGCACGGGGAACCCGTCGAGCGGTGAGCCGTCCGAGTGCCAGGCGTACACATGCCGGTCCATCGCTGCGGCCACGACGTCGAGCGCGCCGTCGCCGTCCAGGTCGCCGAGCGCGGCACCGCCGACGATCCCGGGCTTCATGCGGTTGCGCTCGTCGGTGTCCTCGCCGCGGCTGAAGCGGGGATCGGTGTGCATGGTCGCCCTCGTGGAGCCGTCCGCGCCGAACACGTGCACGGCGCCCTCCAGGTCGGAGACGACGACCTCGGGCGACCCGTCGCCATCCAGGTCGGCGACCGCCGGCGCTCCGATCCCCGACGCCCGGTCGGGAGCGGAGATGCCGTCCGCGATCGCGGTGGGCGAACCGCCGTGCCAGTAGGCCGCCGCACCGGTGCGGACCGGCCAACCCGGCAGCTCCGCACCGCCGGTGCCCTGCAGCGCGTGCACGAGCCCGTCATCGGTCGCCACCAGCAGCTCGTCCGCGCCGTCCCCGTCCAGGTCGGCGAACGCCGGGCTCGGTGCTCCGGCTCCGGGCACTTCCGGGACCGGCAGGAGATCGGGGTCGTCGTGGACGAACACGTGACGATGGTCGATGGCGACACGACCCTCGGCGTCGGTCACGACCACGCGCAGGCGGACGGTGAACCGGTCGGGATCGGGCAGCCCTCCCTCGGTCGTCGGCGTGCCCCGGCCGTTGTCCGGGAGTGCGCCCGCCACCTCTGCCAGGTCGAGCGTACCCAACACGCCGTCCGTCGGCGCGGTCGACCCGTCCGCCCGGGCGACCACGTGCCACTGGTCGGCCGCCGGCCAGGCCGGTGGCTGCAACCCGGTCGCCCACTCCACCCGGTACGAGTACGACGAGGACCGGACCGCCGCGACGCGGCCGGTCACGGCGACGGTGCCGCTCGTCGGGAGCAGGTCGAAGCGGCCTGGTCCGGTCAGGTCCGCCTCGGGCGGGATCGCGCCGAGCCGCACGGCCCGCACCGCTTCGTACGCGTTGATCCGGCCGTAGCCCGTGGTCGCGTCCCAGCCGAGAGCGGTGGGGAACCGCCGCTGGCCGAGGTCGTCGACCACCTCGTTGGCCGGATCGCGGTCGTTCGGGGTCGACATGTCGACGTCGTCCGCCGTGGCCCGCAGGAGCTGTGCCACCTCGGAGGAGCTCAGCACGTTCGCGTCGGCGCCGGTCACGCCGGCGGCGACCAGGTCGGGGTGGCGGGCGACGCCGGCGTTGCGAGCGGCCGACTCGATCAGTCCGACCATGCCCGCCGAGTTGCCGGTCGCCTCGGACGAGCACCCATCGCTCGGGACCGTCACCCACGCCACGCCGCCGGTGTTGGTGCAGCCGTTGATCGCCAGCGCGTCCCGGCGTCCGGTCAGCACCGTGACCACGTCGCCGAGGAAGCCCGATCCCTCCGTCACCGAGTTCACCGGGATCGTGTGCGACAGCGCGCCCGGCAGGTTGGGGTGCTGGGACTGCTCGTCGGCCATCGACGCCACGACCGGCACGCCCCTGCGCCACGCGGCGTCGATCGCGGCCTGCGCCTGCGGCGGCGAGTTGATGGCGCCGAGCGCCTCCTGCACGACGTCCGCACCCGAGTCGAGAGCGAACAGCACTCCCGCCGCGAACCGCCCGCCGTCCGCGATGAACGAGTCCGACACCCGCACCGGGAGGTGGAGGCACGTCGGGCACGTCCCTGCCGCTCCCTCGCCGTCGTGGGCCGCGGTCGAGTCCCGGGCCTCGCCGGTCCCGTGGCCGTAGTCGACGTCATCGAGCGGGTCGTTGTCGTCGTGAAGGAGGTCCCACCCGGAGATGTCGTCGACGTACCCGTTGGCGTCGTCGTCGACGCCGTCGTTGAACCCCGGGGTGAGGATCAGGTCCTCGGGGTCGAGCAGACCGTTCGAGTTCCGGTCCTCGACGCGGTCGTCCGCGGCGAAGTCCGACACCGTGAAGCGCCCGTCGCCGTCGCGGTCGTAGTGGTCGGTCGCTCCCGCGGGAACCCCGGCCGGCGGCGGGAGCTCACCCCGGTTCAGGTAGGCCTGGTCGGCCAGGTCGGCCATCGCCTCCGGGTCCCGCCACTCGATGCCAGAGTCGAGCACGGCGATCAGCACGTCGGGTCGACCACGATCGACGCCCCAGGCCAGGTCCACCGCGGCACCGAGCTGGCCGCAGAGCCGGTGCGGCGACGGGGCGCTGCCCTCGTCGCGGAACGACCCGAACCGGTGATCGTCGGGATCCCACTCGCCCGGGAGCGGACCCTGGGCGACGCCGTCGTACCGCCACGAATCGCAGTCCGGCGGCGCCGGCTCCGTGCCGTTCGAGACCGCCGGGCGCACGTCCGGCACCGCCACCGTCGTCGGCGCGCTCGACGAGGGTGGCGGCGTGCACGCCGCGAGCAGCAGCGCCAGCGCGGCCGCCACGAGACCCGCCGCGCGCCGCGCGGCCGCCGACCCACCGGGCTCCACCATGTGCCCCCTCCTGGTTGCGCCCGACCCCCCGGGCGCCGTACTGAACGTAGCTCAGGAGCGAGGGCTCACTCCTCGGCGAGCGCTCCGTGGCTCAGTCGTCGGCGAGCACTCCGTGGCTCATTCGAGCACTCCGTGCCGCGTCAGGAACTGGGCGGTGGAGTGCCGGTCGACGTGCTGGTGCGCCCGCAACCCCGCCGTGCGGGCGCCCTCGACGTTCTCGAGCAGGTCGTCCACGAAGAGCGCGTCCACCGGGTCCACCCCGAGCGCCGAGCAGACCAGACGGAACACGTCGGGATCCGGCTTCGCGATGCCGAGCTCCGCCGTGTTGAAGATCTCGTCGAACTCGTCGAGCAGGTCCAGCACGTGCAGGTCACGCCGCAGTCGGGTCGTGCCGTTGGACAGCAAGGCGACCGTGGTGCGGCCTCGCACCGACCGGAGCAGCTCCAGCATCTCGGTGTCCACACGCCCGACGTTGGCCTCCCACTCGTCGATCGCGCCGGCCACGTCGGGCCCGTGCTCGCCGATGACCCGCGCCCGGATCTCCGCCATCCACTGCGGGAACGTCAGCTGCCCGGTCACCGCCGCCGGGCCCAGGTCGGCTGAGAACGCGACCGACAGGATCGTGCGGGACGGCAGACCGAACTCCTCCTCGACCATGTCGAGCTCGTCGTCGTTCCACTGACGGAAGACGCCGTCGAGGTCGAAGATCACGACCGGCACGGAGGACGGGTCGGGCGGGGGCGCGTCCGGCATGGCCTCCAGTCTGGTCGACGGCACCGACGCCGCCGTCAGGCCCGCAGCGATCGGAGGTCCGAGAGCACGCGGGGGAGTGACTCCAGCAGCCGGTCCACGTCCGCGTCCGTGCTGGACCATCCGACCGACACCCGCAGGGACCGGTGCGCGTCGGCCCCCATCGCCTCGAGCACGGGCGACGGCTCGAGCGACTCGGACGAGCACGACGAACCCGAGTGCACCGACACGCCCAGCCGGTCCAGGCCGAGGAGCACGGGCTGCGGCTCCAGGTCCGAGAACGTCAGGCACACCAGTTGGGGGAGCGAGCCGTCCGCCGGGGCGCCGACCCCCTCGACGTCGTCCTGCTCCGCGGCCCACGACCTCACCCGGTCGGTCAGCGCCCGGGTCCGGGCCGACTCCTGCTCCATGGCCGCTGCGGCCTCGGTGGCCGCGGCGGCCAGTCCGATCGCGCCGAGCACGTCCTCGGCCCCCGCGCGACGGGCGCGCTCCTGGTCGCCGCCGACGAGCAGCGGCGGCACCCGCACGCCGCGGCGGACCAGCAGGACGCCGGTCCCGGCGGGGCCGCCCAGCTTGTGGCCCGAGATCGACAGCAGGTCCGCGCCCAAGCCGACGAAGTCGATCGGCACGTGGCCCGCCGCCTGGGCCGCGTCCACGTGCACCAGCACGCCGCGCTCCCGGCAGTCCTCGACCACCTCGCGGACCGGCTGCAGCGTGCCCACCTCGTGGTTGCCCCACTGCACGTGGACCAGTGCGGTGTCGGGACGGACCGCCGCGAGCAACTCGTCGGCGTCCACCCGACCGGTGGCGTCGACGCCCACCACCGAGCTCGGACCCCGCGCCGCCCACTCCCTGACCGCGGAGTGCTCGATCGCGGCCAGCACGACGTGGCCGTCACCCGCCCCGCGGTCGGCCGCTCGCGCCCGGGCGCCGAACGATGCCGCAGCGATCGACTCCGTGGCGCCGGAGGTGAGCACGACCTCGCGACTACGGGCGCCGAACGTCGCAGCGACCTGTTCGCGCGCCTCCTCCAACGCCACACGTGCGGCCATGCCCTCGTGGTGGATGCGGCCGGGATCGCCCAGGTCCTCGGCGTCGAGCGCAGCGCGCAACGCGGCGCGGGCGGTCGGGCGCAGGGGCGAGGTGGAGGCGTGATCGAGGTAGGCGCGGGGCACGGCGGCGCTCCGCTCAGTCGTCGAAGGAGGTGACGCAG
>JAEZAI010000372.1 GCA_023427825.1 Actinomycetes bacterium | reverse complement strand
CTCCAGCGCCACGCCCAGCTCCGCGGCGGCGGCCCAGCCCAGCGCCGGTGCCCCCACGCACGCCGCCCACGACCCGGCGCGGGTGGGTCCGGCCAGCACGGCGTGCAGCAGGGCGGTCGAGCCCGGGCCGTCGAGGGACACGGTGCTGCCCCGCCGCAGCCCGCCGGGCAGGAGCGCCTCGATGGCAGGGAGGACGGGGAGGCAGCGATCCCGGGCGAGCGTGACGGGGCTCAGGTCCCCGGCCAGCTCGCGGAGACGGGCCAGCCGTCCGGCCCGATCGGTACGGTCGAGGGCAGGCCGGTCAGGGCCCGTCGACCGCTCTCCCCGCAACAGCGTCAGTTCGTGAGCTGGCTCCCCGGCTGCCATGCCGCCCAGCATCGAACACATGTTCTGCGTCGTCAAGCGGATCCGGAACCCGGTGGATCGCCGTGCACCCACCCTGCTCGGATGGCCCCGTGGCTCGCGACGACGACCCGAACCACGTGCCGCGGATGCACCCCGACGAGGTCGACGTCGACGAGGCACTGGTGCGCGCGCTGCTGGCCGACCCGACCCTGGCCGACCCGACCCTGGCCGACCAGACCCTGGCCGACCAGACCCTGGCCGAGCTGGCCGGGCTCCCCCTCCGCCGGGTCACGGCGTGGGGCACCGACCATGCGATCTTCCGCCTGGGCGACGAGCTGTCGGTGCGCCTGCCCAAGGTCGGGTGGGCTGACGGCCAGGGCGAGCGGGAGCAGCGCTGGCTGCGGGCACTGGCCCCACGGCTCCCGGTCGACGTGCCGGTGCCGGTGGCGCTGGGCCGACCCGGCGCGGGCTACCCGTTCCGCTGGTACGTCACGCCGTGGATCGACGGCACGCACCCCGACCCCGACGACGGGGCTGCGCTCCCGGCCCTCGCCGAGCAGCTCGCCGAGTTCGTCCTGGCCCTGCGGGCGTGCCCCACCGACGGCGCACCGACGGTCCGTCCGGGACGGCGCGGCGGACCGCTCGCCGCCGCCGACGAACCGACGCGAGCCGCAGCCGAGCGGCTGCGCGCCACGGTCGCCGATCCCGAGGCGTTCCCCGGGCTCGGACCGGATGATGTCGACGCCCTGACCGCGTGCTGGCAGGACGGCGTCGACGCCCCGGCGTGGGACGGCACACCGGTCTGGGTCCACGGCGACCTGTCCGACGGCAACCTGTTGCGACGCGATGGCCGGTTGGCCGGCGTCATCGACTGGAGCGGCCCGGCGGTCGGCGACCCGGCGGTCGAGCTGATGTGCGCGTGGCACCTCTTCGACGGACCGAGCCGGCAGGTGCTGAGGACGGCGCTCGACGTGGACGACGACACGTGGCGCAGAGGTCGGGCCTGGGCGGCGTCGGCCGCGCTGCAGGCGCTGCCCTACTACCGGGACACGAACCCCGACATCGTCAGCCGCTCGCTCCGCACCGCCCGCGCCCTCCTCCAGCGGGCGTCACCCGCCGGGGATCACTCGGCGGGAGCGCCGAAGGATGCCGGATCGGGGACCTCGACCCCCGGCCGGTAGTACGTGTACAGGTCCTGGATGATCTCGGCGATGCCGTCGGTGGTGGCCCCCCGGCCGAGGTCGAGGGTGATCACGTTCGAGTTGATGTGCACCGCGTCGATACCACCCCGCTCGAACAGCCGGCGTGCCAGCTCGTCCGGCGGACGATCGCCCTCGACGACCTGGCCGGCGCGGTAGCGCTCGTGACCCATGCCGGTGAGGGTCCGGTTGATCTCGAAGCGCACGATGCCGGGACGGCTCGAGGGCTTCTCCAGGACGGTGACGGGCTGACCCATAGCGCCGGTGAGCGTAGCCGCCGCCCGGGGCGGGTCCTGCATCCTGACCCGGCCGATACGGGCTCGGCGCCATCGGAGCGCGCCCGCCCCGAAGCACGTGGCTTGGCCGGCTGACGCGACGGGCGCCACGATGGGTCGGTGCCCCAGGACGACCTGCCGAGCCCCCAGCCCACCCCCACTCCGCCGGTGACCCAGCAGGTGCAGGGCCCGCCCCGTCGCAACCCCGAGCGCCACGGGGACGACGACGAGTACCAGGTCACGATCTTCCAGGCCGTCGGCGGCCAGGCGTTCTTCGACCGTCTCGTCGACCGGTTCTACGACCGGGTCGAGACCGACGAGGTGCTGCTGGCGTTGTACCCCGACCAGCAGGACCTGGGTCCCGCCCGGCGCCGCCTCGCGCTTTTCCTCGGCCAGTACTGGGGCGGCCCGACGACCTACTCCGACGAGCGCGGCCACCCGCGGCTGCGCATGCGGCACCACCCGTTCGTGGTCGGGGACCGCGAGCGCCGGCACTGGCTCGCCGCCATGGAGCCTGCGCTCGTCGAGACGATCCCCGAGGCACCGCTCGACGAGGAGCTGCGCGGTGCCGTCGAGCAGCGGATGCGCGAGTACTTCGAGATGTCCGCCGCGGCGATGGTGAACTCGCCCGACTGACGAGCCCGCCCGACCGACGAGCCCGACCGATCGACCAGCTCCGGGACCGACAAGCCCCCGAACCGACCGCCGTCAGCGGGGGACGTGCATGCCGGTCGCCTCGGCGGCGATCGCCATGGCGGCGTCGAACCAGGCGTCGAGGTCGGTGACCACGTTCTCGAGGTGACCGAACAGCTCGAAGTTGATCGAGCCGACGAGCGACACCCACATGGTGAGCGCCCGGCCGACGACGTCGTCGAACGGCGGGTCGGGCAGCTCGCCGCCGATCACGTCGAGCACACCGGCGTCCAGGAGGGCGGCGGTCCCCACGTCGTGCACCGGCGGGTCGAGCGAGCCCTCCTCGAGCGCAGCGACCGTGATCGCCGCGAGCGCCGTCGCCACCCGTGCCGCGGGCCCGACGGTGTCGGCCGGAGCGGCGTAGCCCACCACCGGCGAGCCGTACACCAGCGCCCACTCGTGCGGGTGCTCGATCGCCCATGACCGCACGGCCCGACACGTGCGCAGCCACCGCTCCCCCGGCGTCGCCCCGTCGGCCACCGCTGCGGCGTCCGCCCGCTCGGCCACCTCCCCGATGGCGTCGTACGCCTCGATGATGAGCGCGGTCAGCAGGTCGTCGCGGCTCGGGAAGTACCGGTAGATCGCCGACGACACCATGCCCATCTCGCGGGCGACCGCGCGCAGCGACAGCCCCGCGGCGCCGTCGGTGGCGAGCTGCCGCCTCGCGATCTCGGTGATCTCCCGGACCATCTCCGCCCGGACCCGCTCGCGCGCCGTCTGCCCCGCGCTCATGCCCACCTCCTCGGGGACGGCCTTCCGCCGGCCCCTTCGTCCTGCCCGTCCCCCGGAGGCTAGCAGAGCGCCGCGCTCTTCTGAGAGCGACGAACTTGTTCGAGAGCACTGCTCTTGACAACACCGCTCTCCTCGGAGAGCATTGCTCTCATAACGGAGCACCGAACAAGGAGCCGGCCATGCGAAGCCTCACGACCCTGCACGACGACTACGCGCTGCGCGGACGCATCGACGACGCCGCGCCCGTCACCAGCGCCTCCACCGTCCTGATCGACGCGCCGGCCGCGCGGGTCTGGGAGGTCCTGGCCGACCTGCGCGGCTGGGAGGCCTGGGCGCCCGACTTCAGGCTCCGCGAGCTGGACGCCGTCGAGCCGGGCCGGGAGTTCCGCTGGAGCCAGGGCGGCACGCCCCTGCGGTCCCGCTTCGCCGTGGTCGACCC
>JAEZAI010000364.1 GCA_023427825.1 Actinomycetes bacterium | reverse complement strand
AGGTCGACCTGGAGATCGGGGCGCGTGCAGAGCACCTGGTAGGCGATCACGGTCCCGAGCGAGTGGGCGATGACCACCTTCGTGTCCGCGGTCAGGTGCCGTTCGAGCCGCTCGTGGACGCGTGTCCGCACCTCGGGGTCGAGCACGTACCGCGCGAGGAGCTCCATGGAGCGGGCGTTGGTGTCCTTGGCGACCTGCTGCACGAGTGCGTCCAGGTCTGTGTCGCCGGGTCCGGCGCCGACGCCGTCGAGGAGGTCGGTCACGGCGTCGGGCGGTGCCGCCCCCTCGCTCCCGGCCGTGGTCGGCTCCTGGGGTTCGGGCCGGACGAGATCGCCCCAGAACGCGACCACCGAGGCGTCCTGCAGGCGGGGGAGCGACACGTCGCGCATGGAGACGCCCGACACCCACAGCCCGTCGAGCACGCTCGGGGTCCAGTGGGTCCAGAGCCGGAACGGCCCCCAGAGCTCGTGGAAGGCACCGTGGATCATGACGACGGCGGACATGCGCGGAGTGTGTCAGGTCGGCGGCGCGCGCTGGGGGAGCGACGCCGGTCCCGGCGAGTGATGAGGATGCCGACGGTGCCTGACGTTCGGTCAACGGCAGTGACATGTGCCGGACATCTCACTGACCAGATGGTCAGCCAGATACGGTGCCCGTGACGGGGGACCCGCACCGGTCAGGAGCGGGGCGACACGGAGGTGACCGATGCTGGAGCCGCCCGAGGGTTCGGGGATCGCCGACTGGGCGACGGACTTCGACCACACCGAGGAGGCCTACGCCCAGGCTGCGCCCGAGATCTGGGACGACCTCCGTGAGCGCTGCCCGGTCGCCCACAGCGACCGCTTCGGGGGCACCTGGCTGCCGACCCGTCACGAGGACGTGTCGGCCGTCGCCCACGACACCGAGCACTTCAGCTCGCGCGGCGTGATCGTCAGCGACTTCCGCCCGCTGGCCCCCGCACCGGTCGGGTTCGCACCCCCGATCACGTCGGACCCGCCGTTCCACGACAAGGCCCGGCGCATCCTGCTCCCCGCGTTCTCGCCGAAGGCGGTCGCGCCGCTCGAGGACCTGACCCGGACGTTCTGCGCCGACCTGATCGACGAGCTGCTCGCCGACGTGACGACCGGGGAGCGCGACGTCGTCGACGTCGCCACCGAGTACACCCAGCACATCCCTGTCCGGGTGATCGCCCACATGCTCGGCGTGCCGAAGGAGGACGGCGACCGCTTCCGCACGTTCATCCACCGCATCCTCGAGAAGCCGGGTCAGTCGGGCCCGATCGACGAGGAGGACACGATGATCTTCTACCTCCAGGAGATCATCGCTGCGCACAAGGAGTCGCCGGCCGACGACCTGGTGTCGTACCTGCTCGAGCAGGAGATCGACGGCGAGCCGCTCGAGGACAGCCACGTCGAGGGCACGGTCGCCCTGGCGCTCATCGCCGGCATCGACACGACATGGTCGGCGATCGGCGCGTCGCTGTGGCACCTCGCCCAGCACGCGGAGGACCGCCGGCGGCTCATCGACGAACCCGCGCTGA
This sequence comes from Actinomycetes bacterium, assembly GCA_023427825.1. Taxonomy (GTDB): domain Bacteria; phylum Actinomycetota; class Acidimicrobiia; order Acidimicrobiales; family Microtrichaceae; genus Dermatobacter. Next base: position 1,968 of record JAEZAI010000364.1, on the reverse strand, counting down.
TGACGTTCGCCGTCGAGGAGTTCCTGCGCTTCTACGCCCCGGTCACCATGGCGCGCATCGTCGCCGAGGACACCGAGCTGGGCGGCTGCCCGGTCCACGAGGGCGACTGGGTGCTGCTGCCGTTCCCGGCGGCCAACCGCGACCCCGAGGCGTTCGAGGACGCCGACCGCTTCGTGATCGACCGTCGCAAGAACCGCCACGCGGCGTTCGGCCTGGGCATCCACCGGTGCCTCGGCTCCAACCTGGCCCGCATGGAGCTGCGCGTGGCGATCGAGGAGTGGGTGCGGCGGGTGCCCGACTACGAGCTGGCCGACCCGGCCGGCGTGCGGTGGTCGACCGGCCAGGTGCGCGGTCCCCGCGAGCTGCCCGTCCGCGTCCTGCGCACCGCCTGAACGAGAGGGGACATCAGATGAGGATCCAGTTCGACCGGGACGCCTGTCAGGGCCACAACCGGTGCTACCTGCTCGCGCCGGAGCTGTTCGACGTCGACGACGAGGGCTACGCCGTGCTGCTCGTGGAGGGCGAGGTGCCCGAGGAGCTGCGGGAGAAGGCCGAGCTCGCGGCCGACAACTGCCCGGAGTACGCGATCACGCTCGTCGACTGACGCCGGCCTCCGGGCGGCGTCACGACGCCTCCGGACGGCTCTCCGACGCCTCCGGGCGGCTCGACGGCCGCCGGTGCTCCAGGTCGACGAGCCACCGGCCGTACCAGTCGGGGTCCGCGAGCTGCTCCGGGTGGTGGCCGGGCAGCGACGACAGGAACATGGTCGGCACCACCTCGAAGGTGAAGCTCAGCACGAGCCGGATCGTGCGCCACCACGTGCCGGGTCGTCGCAGCAGGCGCTCGTGGTGGAGCTGCACGCCGATCGACCAGAGCGTCAACCAGGCCAGGACCACGAGCGAGAGCGCGCCGGCGCGGGCGTAGCGCCAGCGCGACCCGTCGACCGCCTGCCACACGTCGAACGCCACGGACTTGTGCTCGACCTCCTCTGCCAGGTGCCAGACGAACAGGTCGGTGGCGACCGGGTCCGCGCCGCGGAGGAACTCGGCCAGGTGGTCGCTCGTCCAGCGGGCGAGGCTGTAGGCGATCGTCTCCGACGCCGCCGCGAACGCCAGGCTGAACCGCCTCGAGCGGGTGCGCGCCAGCCAGCCGTAGACGCGGCGCGCGCGGGACTCGGGACGGCGCAGCTTGCCGAAGCGGTCCACGAGTCGCGCGTTGAACCGGCGGTGTTGACGCTGGTGCTCGAGCTCCTGGCGGACGAACGTCCTGGCGGTGCACGCCAGACCGGGCTCGAGGTCGGGGAGCGCGCGGCGGACGGCGCCCGCGAAGTACGGCTCGACGAACGGCATCAGCAGCGACACCGAGTTGGCCGCGGCGACGAACTCGGGTGCCGCCTCGTTCCAGACGGGATCGGCCATCGCACCCAGGTCCAGGTCGACGCGGCGGAGCACCGGACGATCGGACGGGACTGGCAGCACCGCGTCGGAGCCCGGGGCTGGAGCGACGGGCACGCGCCGCCGTTCGTCGCGGGTGAGCGCGTCGTCGATTGCGCGTGCCTCGTCGATCGCCATGTCCTCCCATCGGCAGGTCCTCGCCCACGATCCAGTGGCATTCGACCGCCAGGGGTGGTGAATCGCCCCGGCAGCGGGCAGGTGTACCGACGGCGGTGCCCCGACTCACTGCGATCTTCGTCGTCGGACTAGCATCGCGGCCCTGAGTTCGAACCCGGAAGAGGTGACGACAACGATGTCCAACAGGAAGTTCCGTTTCAGAGCGATCGCCGCGGTGGCAGCCGTGGGCCTGGTCCTGGGGGCCTGCGGCGATGACGACGACTCGTCGTCGTCCGACACCACCGAGCAGGGCGGTGGCGGCGGCGGCTCCAGCAAGCTCGTCATCTGCTCCGACATCCCCTACGCCCCCATGGAGATGGAGGCGACCACCGAGAAGACGCCCAGCGGCTACACGGGC
>JAEZAI010000305.1 GCA_023427825.1 Actinomycetes bacterium | reverse complement strand
CCGTCGGGCACCGAGCCCAAGCTCAAGCACTACTGCGAGGCGATCGTGCCCGTCGACGGCGACGACGCCGGCGCACCCGCGGCGGCGCGCACCGAGGCGGAGCGCCGTCTCGACGCGGTGCTGGCCGACCTCGCCGGCTCGCGGGAGCGCTGAGTCGCTCGCCCGTCAGGCGGGCGGACGCACCGCCAGGCGGCCCGGGTCGACGACGATCCCGGACGGGTCGACGACCTCGAAGTCGCCGGCCGTCAGCGTGGCCAGCGTGCGCAGGTCGCCGTCGTCCCAGCGGGCGTCGGGCGTGCCGCTCAAGCCGAAGCGCGGGCCGGTGTCGCTCAGGATCATCCCGTAGCGCTGCAGCCCCTGGGCGATGACGCGTGCCTGCGGACCGAGCTCGGACAGGTCGGCGTCGGCCCGCAGCCGGAGCCAGGCGCCCTGCGGCGGGGCGTCGGGGTCCGCCGACGGGCCGTCCGTGGCGACCGCGGGCCAGATCCACCGGTCCTTGGCCGTGGTCGGTGCCGCGCCCAGGAGCACGTGTCCGACGGTGCCGGCCGCCACCTCGTCGTAGGTCACGGTGCCGGGCAGGAGCGGAAGGCCGGCGGCGATCGTGGAGCCCTCGGGATAGTCGTTCGAGTCGGTCCGGTACCGACCCCCGGAGTCGGCCTCCCACCGCCCGAACCAGCGACGCACGCTGAGCAGCTCCCACACCTCGGACGTGGAGGTGTCGATGCCGATGTAGTGCATGTCGAAGCCGTAGGTCGGCATCGACTGGATGTAGGCGGGGTCGGTGATCGGGTACGGCCCGCGGAAGCTCGAGTCGGTCCAGCGGACGATGTCCACGTCGTAGCGAGGCGTGCGATCGTCGACGAAGTTGTACGGGATCCCGAACACCACGCCCGACACGACCGTGCCCCCGAAGCCGGGCGTCAGCGGGAGGTCGTCGATGGTGGAGATCCAGCGCCCGCTGTCGACGGCCACGGGCAGGTCCGTCACCGTCCGGCGGAACACGTTGTCCTCGGGCATCAGCGTGGGCAGGGCGCCGAGCTCCGGCACGAAGAAGGGCGGCGGTCGCGTGATCCAGGTGGCCGCGCCCAGGACCAGCACCGCGGCGCCCGCCACCGCCACGCCGATCGGGCGACCGCTGGTCCGACCCCGCGACGAACGCCACACCCGGCGCACGAGCAGCGCCACGAGCACGACCACGGCGAGCAGAGCCAGCAGCAGGAACACGCCCGGCAGCAGCTGCTGCGAACCGGGCACCACGACGTCGGGACCGACGGTCCCGCCCGGCTGGTCCAGCACGAACCACCTCACGGGCGCGCCCCCGCCGACGACACCGGCGTCACGCCAGGCCGTCGAGGACCGCGGTCGTCGCCGACAGGCCCAGGCGGTCCGCGCCGGCCGCCAGCATCGCCAGCGCGGCGTCGGTGTGCCGGATGCCGCCCGACGCCTTGACCCGGGCGCGGTGGCCGACCGCGTCGCGCATGACGGTCACCGCCTCCACGGTCGCGCCGCCCGAGGGGTGGAAGCCGGTGGAGGTCTTCACGAAGTCCGCGCCGGCGCCGACGACCGCCTCGCAGGCCTGCCGCAGCTCCGGTGGCGTCCACAGCGCGGACTCCAGGATCACCTTGAGCACGATCGACGGCGCCGCCTCCCGCACGGCGGCCACGTCGGCCGCGACCGCAGCCAGATCGCCGTCCGCCAGCGCACCGAGGTCGGCCACCATGTCGATCTCGCGGGCGCCCTGGGCCACTGCGGCGGCGGCCTCGTCGCCCTTCGTCCGCGACAGCGAGGCGCCGTGGGGGAAGCCGACCACTGCGCAGACCGGGATCCGGTCGCCGACGGCACCCCGGACGGCGGCGACCATCGCCGGCTGCACGCACACCGTGGCGCACCCCGACGACACGGCCACGGCCGCCGTGTCGAGCACCTCGGCCGTCGTCGCCTCGGGTCGCAGGATCGTGTGGTCGATGCGGGCCGCCAGCCCGGCCCGGTCGATGTCCTCGCCGGTCGTCGCAGCTCCGGGATGCTCGTTCACGGCCCGGAGCGTACCCGTGCCTCCCGGGTGTCCATTCGGACATGAAGTGAACAAAATTCAGCTTTCAGGACGAGACGAATGGTGCTGTGGCGTCACGAAGATGCATGAGAAATCGCCCAATCGGGGATTGCTGAGCCACCTGTCACATCCCTAGGGTGCGGTGCGACGGGAAGACGGGATCCACGGATCCTGAGGGGCCGTCCGAGGGGCAAGGGGGCGATGACCTTGGCGAACGCGGTGGGAACGCGTCTCTCCAGGAGCGTGTATCTGGATGCGCTGCGCGCCGTCGCGCTCGTCCGTGTGATCGTGTTCCACGCGACCGGTTCGTGGATGGTCACCGCGTTCACGGCCATGCCGCTGATGTTCTTCATCGCCGGCACGCTCTACGCGGCGTCGCTCGACCGGCGCCCCGCCGGAACGGTCGTCAAGGACCGGTACCGCCGGATCATGGTCCCCTACTGGGGCTACCTGGTCGCCATGGTCGTCCTCTGGGGCGCCATGGGCGTGCTGGGTGAGATCACGCCGGTCAACTGGGTCGGCTTCCTGTTCCCGGTCGTCTCGCTCGGCGGACCGATCGGCCCCGGCGCGGACGACGCCCTGCACCTCACGTGGTTCGCGCTCTGGTACATCCAGATGCACCTCGTCCTGTCCCTGGTCGGCGGCCCGCTCCGCCGGTGGCAGCAGCACCACGCCCGTGCCCTGTGGGGCGGGCTGGGTGCGCTCTTCCTGCTCGGTGCCCTCGGCGCCCCCGGGCTGTCGATCGCGGTCTTCTACGCAGCGTGCTGGATCATCGGCTACTCGCACCACGACGGGAAGGTCGAGGCCTGGATCCGCCCTCGCTGGACGAGGGTGTGCCTGGTGCTCGGCCCGATCGGGGCGGTCGCGTTCTTCGGCTTCCACTCCCGGGCCGTGGTCGTCGCGGCGTTCGGCGTCGCCTTCCTGGGCGTGTTCTGGCTGGCGCTGGCGCTGGGCCTGCAGCCGCGCATCGAGCCGTGGCTGGAGGGGCGGGCGCAACGGTCCGTCACCACGTGGTTCAGCCAGCGGTCGCTCACGATCTACCTCTGGCACGGCGTCGCGCTGTACGTCATGGTCGAGCTCGACCTCCCCGGCGCCCTGGCCACCCGCCTGGCGGGCTGCGCCGTGCTGCTGGTGGTCGCCGTCATGGCGTTCGGCTGGCTGGAGGACATCGCCGCCAAGCGGGCCGTCCAGCTCTGGCCGCGACTGCCGTCGGCGCGGGGCGACCTCACCGTCGACCTGCGCAAGGAGCAGGTGATCGATCTCCGTGTACGTCGCTCCCACGGTGCCGCCCGCGGCGAACGCGTGGAGTTGGACCGAGGGCACTAGTCCCAAGGGGGCCTCCGGGACGGCCCGACCGCGGGGCGGCGGCCGGGCCCGACCGGAGGCGCGTGCGACCGAGGGCCGCGGCGTCGTCCGAGGTCGTGCCGTCAGGACCCGGCCGGTGGCCGGTTCAACCGTTCAACAGGTCCCGGGCCAGCACGGAGAGGTCGGTCTCGGGCCGGGGTCCCATGTGCGAGATCACCTCGGCAGCGGCCAGCGAGCCGAGAGCGCCGCAGGTGGCCAGGTCCATCTTGTGGCTGAACCCGTAGAGGAAGCCCGAGGCGTAGAGATCGCCGGCGCCGGTGGTGTCGACCAGCTGATCGACCGGGTGGGCGGGGACCTCCACGAGGGTGTCGTCGGTGACGATCACCGAGCCCTTCTCCGAGCGGGTGAGGGCGGCGACCGCACCGTGGCGCCGGACGCCCTCGACCGCCGAGTCGAAGTCGGTCTGGTACAGCGTGGTGATCTCGGCCTCGTTGGCGAACAGCAGGTCGATGTGGTGCTCGACGAGGTCAAGGAAGGCGTCTCGGTGGCGCTCCACGCAGAAGCTGTCCGACAGCGTGACCGAGACCGTGCGGCCCGCCTCGTGCGCGATGCGGGCGGCCCGGCGGAACGCCTCCTGCGCCTCGGGCGGGTCGAACAGGTAGCCCTCCAGGTAGAGGACGGTGGCGGAGGCGACCGCCTCCTCGTCGACGTCATCCGGGCCGAAGCGCACCGACGCGCCCAGGTACGTGTTCATTGTCCGCTGGGCGTCGGGCGTGACCAGGATCAGGCAGCAGCCCGTGGCCGGGCCGTCGGCCGCCTTGGGCGTCGCGTAGCGGACGCCGGTGGCGACCAGGTCGTGAGCGAACACGGTGCCGAGCTGGTCGTCGCGGACCTTGCCCAGGTACTGCGCCGACCCTCCCAACGAGGCCAGCCCGGCCATCGTGTTGGCGGCCGACCCGCCGGACACCTCCACGCCCGGACCCATGCGCTCGTAGAGGACCTCCACCCGGTCGGCCTCGATGAGGTTCATGGACCCCTTCACCAGGCCCAGCTCCTCGACGAGCTCGTCCGTGCCGTGGCTCAGGACGTCCACCAGGGCGTTGCCGATGCCGACCACGTCGAGCTCTCCGGGGTTGACGTCGATCGTGGGGGCGGTGGTCGCAGGCACGGGTTCGAACGTTAGCGGGCCGGGTCGCGTGGGAGCCCGGAGGGGCCCGGCCGGTACGCTCCGCCCCGTGACCCAGGCCGACGTGCGCACCGACGGGACCGCAGCCCTGGCGCAACCCGACGCTGTCGGGGGCGCCGAGCGCCTCGCCGACGTGCTGCGCTCGATCGGACCGGTCGTCGTGGCGTTCTCCGGGGGCGTGGACTCGGCGCTGCTCGCCCACTCGGCGCTCGAGGTGCTCGGGCCCGAGCGGGTGCTGGCGGTCACCGCACGTTCCGCCTCGCTCGCCACGGGCGAGCTCGATCGCTGCGGCGACCTGGCGGCGGCGTGGGGCCTGCCGTGGCGGTGGGTCGAGACCCGGGAGATGGACGAAGCGCGCTACGTCGCCAACGGCACCGACCGCTGCGCGTGGTGCAAGGAGGCGCTGCTCGACGAGCTCGAGCCGCTCGCGGCCGAGGCCGCATCCGGTGCGGGCGCAACCGGTGCCGGGACCCTCGGGCCGGCGACCGTGGTGCTCGGCGTCAACGTCGACGACCTCGGCGACCACCGCCCGGGCCAGGAGGCGGCGCGCCGCCGCGGCGCCCGGTTCCCGCTCGTGGAGGCGGAGCTCACCAAGGCCGACGTCCGGGCGTTGGCCCGGCGGGCGGGCCTGGACGTGTGGGACCGGCCGTCCCAGCCGTGCCTGTCGTCGCGGATCCCCTACGGCACGCCGGTCACGTTCTCGACGCTGTCGCAGGTCGACCGGGCCGAGGCCGCGGTGCGGCAGCTGGGCCTGTCGGACGTGCGGGTGCGACACCTGGGCGACACCGCCCGGGTGGAGGTGCCGGTCGACGAGCTCGCCCGGGCCGCCGCCGTGGCCGACCGGATCGTGGCCGCGCTCGAGGCGGCCGGCTACCGGTACGTGACGCTCGACCTCGCCGGCCTGCGGTCGGGCAACCTCAACCACGTCGTGGCGGATGCGGAGACGGCGACGGCCCCGGCCCCGGCTCCGACCCCGCTCGTGACGGCACCGCTCGTGACGGCAGCGGTACCGCCCGTCCCGACGGCCGGGCTGAGCCACACCCGACCCGACCTCGACCGCGTCCGGCGCACCGGCCTGCCCGAGGCCGTCTACGCCGCGGGCAAGACGCCCGAGCAGTGCGCCGAGGTGGTCGCGGCCATGCTGCTCGACGGCACGGACCCGCTGGTCGTCACGCGCACGACCGCCGCGCACCGGGCCGCCATCGCCGCGCTCGCCCCGGCGCCCACCGGCCAATGGTCCGACACGCTCACGTGGCGACACGCCCCCACCGGTCCGGACCGCCGCGTGGCGGTGATCTCGGGCGGCACGTCGGACCAGCCGGTGCTCGACGAGTGCGTCGGCACGCTGATCGCGCTCGGTGCGGACGTCCACGTGGTGCGCGACATCGGGGTCGCCGGGCTGCACCGCCTCCTCGGCTCGCTCGACGAGCTCGCCGACGCCCGGGTGATCGTGGCCCTGGCCGGCATGGAGGCGTCGCTGCCGACCGTGCTCGGCGGACTGGTCCCGCAGCCGATCGTCGCCGTGCCGACCTCCACCGGCTACGGCGCCAGCCTGGAGGGCGTGACCGCGCTCCTGTCGCTGCTCAGCTCCTGCGCTCCCGGCG
>JAEZAI010000304.1 GCA_023427825.1 Actinomycetes bacterium | reverse complement strand
TCGAGAGACCGAAGTGCTTCACGGCGAAGCCCACGTGGGTGTGGCTCGCGTCGATGTCGTAGGTGCCTGCTGCGGGGAGATCGCTCATTGGTGGAGCTCCTTGTGTCGGCGTCCGTCTGCTCTCGTCTCCGGAACCGGCGGGCGATGGGGGTCGATGTCGTGTCAACAACTTACTGGGCGATTGTTGCGTTGTCAACTACTGCTCCAGCAATTGTTTCGATACACTGGCCGCATGACCACGGAGCCCGCGACCGCCGCCCCGACTCCCGTCTGCGGGAGCGACGACCCGCGGATCCGCACGTTCGGCCTGCTGCTCGAGGCGTACCACCAGCTCACGAGCGCGCTCGACGCCGAGCTGCAGCGCACCGACGGGATCACGCTCCAGACCTTCGAGGTGCTGCTGCGCATCTCCCGGTCGCCCGACGGGCAGCTGACGATGAGCGAGCTCGCCGGCGAGGTGGCGCTCAGCACCGGTGGTGTCACCCGCCTGGCCGACCGCCTCGCGGACGACGGCCTGGTCGAGCGCAGGTCCTGCCCCACCGACCGCCGTCGCGTGCACCTGGTGCTCACGGACCGCGGCGACGAGGTCCTCGCCCGGGCCATCGAGCACCACCTCATCGCGCTCGACGAGCACCTGGCCTCACGGATCGATCCCGCTGACCTGCCGGCGCTCGAGCGGGCGCTCGACACGCTCCGACGCCCCGGCTGACGGTCCGCCGGCGTCGTGTTCCGGGCACGCCGGCCTCCGGTCGGGTCGGTGCAGCCCTGTGGTAGGCCGTGGCCCATGTCCGACGCCCCGCAGTTCGCGACCGAGCCGCTCTGGGTGCCGCCGCCGGCACGCGCCCGGGCGTCCCGCATGCACGAGTTCCGGACGGCGGCCTCCGGCCTGGCCGGGTCCGCTTTGGCGGACAGCGCCGCGCTGCACCGCTGGTCGGTTGAGCATCCCGAGGCGTTCTGGCACCTCCTCGTGGCGGAGACGCTGCCCGGCGTGGGCCTGCACGGGCCCGTGTTCCAGCCCGGGGACCATCCCGCCACCACGCGGTGGTTCCCCGAGGTCCGCCTGAACGTCGCCCAGCAGATCCTCGAGGGTGCCGCGCCCTCGTCGACGTTGCTCGTGGCGCTCGACGAGCGGGGCCGCCGGCGGGAGATGACGCGCGCCGAGGCCGCGGCGGAGGTCGGTCGCGTGGCCGCCGCGCTGCGCGCCGAGGGCGTGGCGCCCGGTGACCGGGTCGCGGCGTGGATGCCGAACACCGCCGAGACCTACCTCCTCATGCTCGGCGCGGCCGCGATCGGCGCCGTGTTCTCGTCGACGTCGCCCGACTTCGGAGCCGACGGCGTGCTCGACCGGTTCGCCCAGATCGAACCGACCGTGCTGGTGGCGGCCGATGGCTACACCTACGGCGGTCGCGCCTTCGACCGGCGCGAGCCGCTGGCCACGGTCGTCGAGGGTCTGGCGTCCGTCCGTCGGGTGGTGGTCCTGCCGTTCCTCGACGACGCGCCCGACCTGTCCGGCGTGCCCGGCGACCCCGTCACCTGGGCCGAGTGGCTCGAACCGCACGGCGGCGAACCGCCGGACTACGCGCCGCTGCCGTTCGACCACCCCTGGTACGTGCTGTTCAGCTCCGGCACCACCGGCGTCCCCAAGTGCATCGTCCACCGGGCAGGCGGTGTCCTTGTCACCCACGCCAAGGAGCAGCAGCTCCACCTGGACGTCCGCCCCGGCGATCGCGTCTCGTGGTTCACGACGACGGGCTGGATGATGTGGAACTGGCTGGCGTCGATCCCGGCCTCGGGCGCCTCGATCGTCCTCTACGACGGGAACCCCGCACACCCGGGCCCCGAGGTGCTGTGGGAGATGGCGGCCGAGCAGCGGCTCGACCTGCTCGGCGTCTCCGCCAAGTACCTCGACGCCGTCCGCAGCTCGGGCTACCGCCCCGCCGAGTCGACGGACCTGTCCGCGCTGCGCACGCTGGCGTCGACCGGCTCGCCGCTGTCGCCCGAGGGCTTCGACTGGGTCATGGAGGCCGTGGCCCCAGGCTCCGGTCCTGACGGGCTGCACCTGGCCTCGATCTCGGGCGGCACGGACCTGTGCGGCTGCTTCGTGGGCGGCGACCCGACGCTGCCGGTGTACGCGGGCGAGCTCCAGGGTCCGGCGCTCGGCATGGCGGTCGACGTGTGGCGGGCCGACGGCGGTGACGACGACGGCACGCCGGCGGCGGTCGGGGAGCGGGGCGAGCTGGTCTGCACCAACGCGTTCCCGTCGATGCCGCTCGGCTTCTGGGGCGACGGCCCGCTCGGCGCGCTCGGCCCCCGCTACCGGGCCGCGTACTTCCAGCGGTTCGAGGACGTGGGCCGGGGCGACGTGTGGGCCCACGGCGACTTCGCCACCTGGACACCGCACGGCGGGATGGTCATCCACGGGCGCTCCGACACCACGCTGAACCCGGGTGGCGTGCGCATCGGCACCGCCGAGATCTACCGGCAGGTCGAACGGGTCGAGGGGATCGAGGAGGCGCTCGTCTTCGGACAGCACGCCGGCGACGACGTCCGGATCGTGCTGCTCGTGCGCCTGTCCGCCGGCACCGAGCTCACCGACGAGCTCCAGGCCGAGATCCGCTCGCAGGTCCGCAGCGGGTGCACGCCCCGCCATGTGCCGGCCCTGATCGTGCAGGTCGAGGACCTGCCGCGGACGCGGTCGGGGAAGCTGGCCGAGCTGGCGGTCGCGGACGCGGTCAACGGCCGGCCGGTCCGCAACACGACCGCGCTCGCGAACCCCGAGGTCCTGGGCGACATCGCCGCGGCGGTGCCGAGCCCGACCGCCTGAGGGTCAGGCCGGCGTCCGACCGAGCAGGGCCAGGACCCGGGTCTGACGGTCGGCGTCGGGCCCCGGCTCCACGCCGGCCCGGCACACGCCCTCCATGTAGAGGGCGTCGCCCCAGCCTGCGGCGCTCGTCTCGACGAGGTCGAGCTCCTCGTCGGTCAGCGTCGCCGGTTGCCCGAGCGCGGTGGCCAGGTCCCAGCGGTGCACCAACATGTCGAACACGTAGAAACGCAGGAACGTGTCACCCACGGTCGTGGGGCCGAAGTAGCCGTCGAACGGCTGGCGCATACGGTCGGCGTCGGCGACGAGCGGCCGCACGGCGTCCACGTGGCGTCGCCACGCGGCGGCGGGATCGGAGCGCAGGAGGTCGTCCAGATCGGGGTCGGCCTCCAGCCCGGCGCGCTCGGACAGGAACGAGCGCTCGGTGTCGATCAGGTGGCCGAGCACGTCGCGGGCGCTCCATCCGTCGCAGGGCGAGGGCGCGTCCCAGGCGGGCTGGTCGGTCGCGGCGTCGATGACGGCGCGGAGTCGGTCGTCGGCGACGGCGTGGCGGTCGGCCACGTCCGGTGGAGCGGTCTCGTTCGTCATGGCGACGACGCTACGGACCTTGCCAGCATGGGCATTGATGGAACCCGACAGATCCGCGCTGCGGCCGGACCGGCTCCGCAAGGCCCACCTCGCGGACCCGGCGGACGTGAGCCACTCGATGTCGAGGTACCCGGCGCCGGACGACCTGGTCGACCTCCTGCAGTGGTACTGGGTGCCGGTCTGGTCGGTGCCGCCCGGGCAGCGGTCCGAGCAGCGCGTGCTGCAGTACCCGTGCGCGCTGATCGTGATCACCCAGGAGTACGCACGGTTCTACGGCGTGGTGACCGGACTCTCGTCCACCGAGCTCGAGGGCGACGGGTGGGCGGTGGGCGCGCTGCTGCAGCCGGCCGCGGGGTGGCTGCTGGCCGCCAGGCCCATGAGCGAGTGGACCGACGCGCACGTCGAGCTCGCCGAGCTGCTCGGGGAGCGCGGCGCCCGGCTGGCGGCGGCGGTGCGAGCGGCCATGGCGGCGGCGGGTCCGCCCGGATGGGCTGATGCCGACGTGCATGCCCGTGCGACGGAGCCGGTCTCGACGTTCCTGCGCGAGCACCTGCCCGTCGATGACGAGGGTCGCCTGGTGAACCAGCTGGTCGCGCTGGTCGAGCGCGACGGCACGATCGTCCGCGTGTCGCAGCTGGCCGAGGCCGCCGCCTGCTCGGAGCGGAGCCTCCAGCGCCTGCTCCGCCGCCGGCTCGGGCTGACGCCCAAGTGGCTGATCCAGCGCCGCCGGCTGCAGGACCTGTCGCTCCGGTTGCGGGAGCGCGAGGAGGGCGAGACGCTCGCCGTGCTCGCGGCCGAGCTGGGCTACGCGGACGAGGCCCACCTGGTGCGCGACTTCCGCACCGTGACCGGCTGGACCCCGGCGCAGTTCGGCGAGCGGTTCGGCGGCTCCCGGACCTGACCGGCCCGGAGGGTCAGGCGGTGCGCTGCCAGAAGCCGACGTGGGCGTCGGCCATCTCGATCGGGTCGGTGATGCCGTTCGTTTCCCGGAACTCGTGCACCGCCTGGCGGCAGCCGAGCGGGTGCCCGTAGTCGTCGAGGATCACCCAGCCGCCCACCGAGAGCTTCGGATACAGGTTGGTGAGGGCGTCCATCGTCGACTGGTAGTAGTCGGCGTCCAGCCGCATGATCGCCAGGCGGTCGATGGGCGCGGTCGGCAGCGAGCGGTCGAACCAGCCCCGGATGAACACCACGCGGTCGTCCCAGAGGCCGTAGCGCTCGAAGTTCTCCCGCACCGTGGCCTCGCCGGCGGCGAACAGCCCGACCTTCTTGAGCAGCTCGTGCGCGATCACGTCGTCCATGCAGGAGTCCGCGTCCGGCTCGGGGAGCCCTTCGAACGAGTCGGCGAGGAAGACCTTGCGGTCGGTCGCGCCGTGGATGTCGAGGATGCCCTTCATGAGGATCGACTGGCCGCCGCGGTACACGCCGGCCTCGAGCAGGTCGCCCGGGACGTCGTCGGCCAGCACCCGCTCGACGCAGTAGTGGACGTTGTCCACGTTGGCCTGGGACCCGAGCGTGTGGGCGGGCAGCAGGTTGCCCTGCACGGTCCAGTACAGGTCGGTGGGCGACAGCGACAGCGCCAGCAGGTGCTTGTTGTCGCGGTACTTGTACTTGAGGCGTCGCTTGAACAACCACATGCGGGCCAGGTCGACCTTCGTCGGCGGCACCGTGTTGCTGTAGAGCGAGTTGCGCAACGCCGCCTTCAGCAGCGAGATGTACCGCTGCTGGACGTCCTCGAGCGCGATGAAGTCCTGACGTTCCGAGACGTCGGTCATCGGATCCCCCTTCCCCCTGGCCGGCCACGAGCGACAGCCACCTCCCACGATGAACGAGCGGCGGGCCCCTGGCAAGGGGCGGCTGCGGCAGGTCCGCAGGATCTGACATATCGTCAGGTTCCGTTGGACTCGGGACCGAGCACGCACAGGGGGCGTCCCAGATGACCGAAGCGACCACGATCGATGCCGCCGCGGCTGCGGCGTTCCAGTTCCAGGGCCAGGACGTCCCCTGGCTCGTGGACCACTGGG
>JAEZAI010000278.1 GCA_023427825.1 Actinomycetes bacterium | reverse complement strand
GTGCGGGCGGGGGCGGCGACGATGGGGGCGGGGGTGCGGGCGACGGAGGCGGTGAGGGCGGGGGCGGGGGAGGGGGCGCGACGGACCCACCGGGCGTGATCTCGTGGCCCTGGATCGTGCCCAGGTCGCGGACGTCCTCGCTCACGGCGACAGTCTCCCCCGAACACCCCCGATCCTGAACGTCGGCGCTCCTCCGGCTGAGCCCGAACTTGGGGGATTCCGACAGATCACACGTCGGTTTCCCCCAAGTTCCGACCGGAACCCGGCACGCGCCGCGAACTTGGGGGATTCCGACGGATCACACGTCGAGATCCCCCAAGTCCGGTCGGGGCGGCGGGTCAGTGGATGAAGCGGTCGCCGAAGCTGCCGATCAGGTCGATCGCCTGCTCGGTCGTCTCGGGACCGGCCACGCCCTGGGCCATCCACGCGGAGGTCAGGATCGTGGTGACGCCGGCCGCCTCCAGGCGTTCGCACACCTCGGTGGACGGCGCGGCCAGCGGCGAGGCGATGATCTCGAACGGACGGTCGGCGGTGCCGGCCTCGTCACGGACCCGCTCGAGCGTCTCGCAGTGGGCGATCAGCTCGTCCACCGAGTAGTAGACGCCCAGCCAGCCGTCGCCGATCGACGCGGCGCGTCGGAACGCGACGTCGGAGTGGCCGCCCACGTAGATCGGCACCTGCGCCGGAGGGCTCGGGCGCATCTCGACCGGTGCGAAGTCGTAGAACTCGCCGTGGTGCTCGACCATGCCGCCCTGCCACAGCGCGCGGATGACCTCGACCATCTCATCCATGCGGCGACCGCGCTTGGCGAACGGCTGCTCGAGCAGCTCGAACTCCTCGGCCATCCAGCCCGCCCCGATGCCGAGGCCCACCCGACCGCGGCTCAGGTACGCGGCGGTGCCCACGGCCTTGGCCACGACGAACGGGTTGCGCAGCGGCAGCACGTAGACGTTGGTGATGAAGCGCAGCGTGGTCGTCACCGACGACATGGCGCCCACCGCGACCCACGGGTCCGGCCAGTCCTCGTCGGGACTGAACAGCGGGGTGCCGTCGGGCGTGTACGGGTACTCGGAGCTGAGGTAGCTCGGGTAGACGACGTGGTCCGACACGGCCACCGAGTCGAACCCGGCCTCCTCGGCCGCCACGGCGATCCGAGGCCAGTCGAGCGGGTTGGCGCCGATCAGCGCCTGGGCGAACTTCATGCGGAGCGGGTCTCCTCTGTGGGGTCTGCGGGACGGACGAGCCGGGGCCGGGCGAGCGGTCAGGAGCCGGACGTGGCCCGGTCGCGCAGCTCGAACTTGAGGACCTTCCCGCTCGCGTTCAGCGGAAGGGCGTCGACCACGTGCACCTGGCGCGGGACCTTGTAGTTGGCCATGTGCTCGCGGGCCCAGGCGATGATCTGCTCGGGGTCCACGTCGGCATCCGCGGTCGGCACGACGAACGCCACGCCCACCTCGCCCATGCGCTCGTTGGGGATGCCCACGACGGCGACCTGGGCGATCGCGGGGTGCGCCAGCAGCAGCTGCTCGATCTCTGCCGGGTAGGCGTTGAAGCCGCCGACGATGAACATGTCCTTGGTGCGATCGGTGATGCGCAGGTAGCCCCGCTCGTCGAGCGTGCCGACGTCGCCGGTGTGCAGCCAGCCGTCGGCGTCGATGGCCTCGGCGGTCTGCTCGGGATCCTCGAAGTACTCCCGCATCACGTTGTAGCCACGGACGAGCACCTCGCCGGGCTGGTCCGGACCGAGCTGGTTGCCGTCGTCGTCCACGACGACCACCTCCACGCCGGGGATGGCCCGGCCCGAGGTGGTGGCGATCGTCTCGGCGCCGTCCTCGCGGCGACAGACGGTGACCACGCCGCACGCCTCGGTCAGGCCGTACGCGGTGAGCACGGTCTCGAAGCCGAGGTCCCGCTCCATCGCCTGCACGAGCTCGACGGGCACCACGGCGGCGCCGGTCACCGCCAGCCGCAGCGAGTCCACTCGGGACCGGTCGAAGCGGGGGTGGTGCAGGAGCGTCTGGTACAGGGTGGGCGGCCCGGGGATCATGCTGATCCGCTCGGCCTCGATGGCGTCGAGCGCGGCGTCCACGTCGAAGACCGGCAGCGGGACCATGGTCGCTCCGGTCATCAGGCACGCCAGGATGCCGGCCTTGTACCCGAACGTGTGGAAGAACGGGTTGATGATCAGGTAGCGGTCGTCGCTGCGCAGGCCGACCAGGTCCGACCAGGCCAGGAAGGCCCTAAGCGTGGCGGCGTGGGTCTGCACCACGCCCTTGGGGTGGCCGGTGGTGCCCGACGTGAAGAGCACGTCGGAGACGTCGTCGCCGCCGATCGCCGACACCCGGGCGTCGAGGTCCTCGTCGGACACGATCGTCCCCTCGGCGAGCAGCTCGTCGAGGTGGGCGACCCCCTCGGGCCGGCTCCCGGTGTCGCGCAGCAGCACGATCCGCTCCAGCGTCTCGGGCCGACCTGCATCGTCGAGCATGCTCACGTAGTCGTTGCCCAGGAAGCCCTCGACCGTGAAGAGCATCCTGGCGCGGCTGCGCCGGAGGATGTCGGCGGCCTCCATGCCCTTGTAGCGGGTGTTGAGCGGCACGAGCGCGGCGCCCGCCGACTGGAGCGCCAGCACGGCGACGACCCACTCCCAGCAGTTCGGCGCCCAGATCGCCACCCGGTCGCCGGGCTCGATCCCGGTCGCGACCAGACCCTTGGCCAGGTCGTCGACCCGTCGCCGCAGCTCGACGAAGTCCAGGCGGACGGCGCCGCCGCCCTCGCCCGCTCCCGCCAGGTCGACGACGGCCTCGGCGGTGCCGAAGCGGTCCGCCGCGTCGCGCAGCAGCGCGGGCACGGACGCCCATCGAAGGTCACCCCGCGTGGCCTCGGTCATGTCGGTCGCTCCTTCCACGACAGTCCCCATTCCACGACAGTCCCCATTCCACGACAGTGCCCCTTTCCACGACCGTGCCGCTTCCACGACAGTGCCCCTCCGACGACAGAGCCCCTCCGACGACAGTGCCCCCTCGCACCGCCGCACCGCCCCGTTCCGGACCCGTCGGGCCCTAGCGACCCTCGCCCAGGGCGCCAGCCTCGTGCAGCGCGGCGATCCGCTCTGCGTCGTAGCCCAGCACGTCGGCCAGGACCTCGTCGTTGTGCTGCCCGGCGGTCGGGGCACGGCTGGGGTCGGGCAGCTCCGCGTCGATGAACTTGAGCGGGGTGCCGATCATGTCCGCGCCGTGCTCCTCGTACGGCATGAAGCCGAGCCGGTCGAGGAACTGCGGGTCGTCGGCCAGCGTCTTGGGCGTGTTGATCGGGGCGATCGTCGTGTTGACGGTGCCCGACCACTCGACCCACTCCGCGGACGTCCGGGGCTTGAAGATCGCCGCGAGCTCCCGACGCAGCTCGGTGTTGCCCCGCGCGTGGGCGCCGTACTGGCTGCCGGGCCAGCGCTCGAAGAGGTCCATGCGGTCGACGCCCTTGCAGAAGTTCTTCCAGAACTCCTGCTCGGAGGCCATGAAGAGCACGAAGCCGTCGCTCGACTCGTACACCTGGTAGCGCACACCCTCTTCCATGCCGGCGGTGCCGGGGGCGCGGCGGACGTAGTCGTCGGAGCGGTTGCCGGTGACCTCGGACTCCGGCCGCTCGTACGCCTTCCACGTCTCGCTGCGGAGCCAGTCCATGGCCGCGGCGGCGTCGGACTGCGCGATCTCCAGGAACGAGCCCTCACCGGTCGCCCGGGCCTTGACGATGCCGGCGAGCACACCCAGCGACCCGAACAGCGGTCCGGCATGGATGCCGATCGACGCGTGCTCGGGCAGGTACGGGAACCCCTCGTCGTTGAACGTGGGGTTCACGATGCCCGCCCACGTGTCGTAGGCGATGCCGTGGCTCGGCAGGTTGGCGTAGGGGCCGGTCATGCCGTAGCCGGAGATCGTGCAGAACACGATGCGCGGGTTGATCTCGAGCAGGTCCTCGTAGCCCAGACCCCGTCGGGCCAGCGCACCCGGGCGCATGGCCTCGATCACCGCGTCCGCCCCTCGGACCAGGTCCCGGAACACCTCTTGGGCGTCCTCGGTCCGCAGGTCGAGCGTGAGCGACCGCTTGCCCCGGTGGATGTGCCAGTGCAGCAGCGACGAGTCCTCGATGATCGGCCACGTCATCTGGCGGATGTAGTCGCCGGCGGGCGGCTCCACCTTGATGACGTCCGCGCCGAGGTCGGCCAGGTGGGTGCCGACGGCACCCGGGCCGAGCAACGACACCTCGATGATGCGCACCCCGGCCAGGGGTGCGGCACCGCTCGGGGTGGGGCGTGCGGATTCGGCAGGGGCAGACATGGCACCTCCGGCGCGCTCCGGCGCCTCAGATCTGACGGGTCGTCAGATCGTAGCGGAGGTGCCCGTCTCGCTCCCCTTCCGGGACCCCGTCCCGCTCCCCTTCCGGGACCGGGGCCGGGGAGGCCCCCCAGCCCCGTCAGCGGATCTGGTACGAGCCGTCGGCCACCTTCATGGGGGTGGCGTCGACGATCTCGAACTGCGAGATCGTCAGCTGGCTGAGCGTGCCGAGGTCGGTGTCGTTCCAGCGGACGTCGGGCTCGCCGCCGATCGCCGCCTTGGACGACGTGTCGACCAGCACCGCACCGTGGTCCTTGAGCGCCTGGGCCACGACACGGGCCTGCGGG
This sequence comes from Actinomycetes bacterium, assembly GCA_023427825.1. Lineage (GTDB taxonomy): Bacteria > Actinomycetota > Acidimicrobiia > Acidimicrobiales > Microtrichaceae > Dermatobacter. The sequence continues at coordinate 828 of JAEZAI010000278.1, read as the reverse complement.
CCGAGCCCGGACAGGTCGACGTCGGCACGGAGCCGAAGCCAGGAGCCCATCTGCGGCGCCGCTGGATCGTTGGAGTGGCCGTCGGAGCCGTACGCCGGCCAGATGCTCGGCGACGAACTGATCGTGGGGAGCCCGATCGTGAGGGCGTGGTCGATGAGGCCGGCGGCGACCTCGTCGTAGCGGACCAGGCCCGCGAGCATCGACAGACCCGACGCCGTGACCGTGCCCAGCGGCGGGATCGAGTTGCTGCGCAGATCGAGCTGGACGACCTTGTCGGCGTACCAGCGACCCGGGTACAGGATCGACGCGATCAGGTTCTCACCCGGCGGCTGGACGTTGATGAGCTCCCAGGACGTGCAGGTGGCCACGTCGACGATGAGCACGTGCTTGTCCCACGCACGGCCGGGCCAGCCCTCGAACCGAGGGGCGTCGGGCCACGGCACGTCGTCGGTCGTCGACTGGTGGGCGTAGGCCTGGGACACCACGACGTCCTGCTTGGGCGCCGTGCGCGAGTCGACGTAGTTGATCGGGAGGCCGAGCCGGGAGCCCATCCAGATCGAGGAGCTGAAGCCGGCGATCACGTTCGTGGACGGGCCGATCGCGGCGATCGTCGCAGCGGAGCCGCTCTTGACCGACAGGCCGCCGATCGACGCCCGGAACGCATGGTCCTGCGGGAAGATCGGGCACCCGCCCGCCTCCAGTCGGGTGGTGTTCGTGATGAACGACCGGGGCAGTGTCGGTGTCGGCGCCGGTGCTCCTGCCGAGGCGCCGGCCGACGGCCCGCCCGCCGACGGGGGCTGTGTGTTATCGGGCCCGGACTGGCTGGCC
>JAEZAI010000273.1 GCA_023427825.1 Actinomycetes bacterium | reverse complement strand
CCTCCTGCCTCCCGAGCCTGCACGGTGAGAGCCTACGCGGGTCGGGCCCGCACACCGGCGATCGGCGGCGCGATCCACCCGAGAGGGTGCCCGCCGCCACACCCGGGCCACGGCCCGTCCACCGCCGCGCCGGTCGATTCCCCCATCGACCGCTCAGTCTCCACGGTGCTCCGGCCGATAATGGGCCGATGGGACGTCGCCTGAAGATCCTGCTCGCCGCCGGGGTGCTGGTGGTGGCCCCGACCTCCGCGGTGGGCGTCATCGTCAGCGCGCCGCCCGTCGCCGCGCAGTCCTCGACGGTCGCACCGGGTCGCAGCAACGTCGTCGCGCCGAACGACTACTTCACGTCGATGTGGCACGACCCGCTCGACTTCAACAACCCCGAGGACTTCGACACCACCCCCAACCACATGGTCATGGGCGGGTCGTCCAACCTGGCGTTCGGGAGCCTGAACATCAGCGGCGCTCAGCAGGTCTTCCTCCTGCGCTCCGATCCGGGCTCGTACCCGACGAGCGCCACGCGTGACCCCCGCAGCCGCCCACTGGACGCGGCCCGCTTCCGCCGCGTCACGTTCCGGATGTACTCGGACCGCAACACCGACGCCGCCATCTACTTCCGCCAGTGCAACAGCTGCGCCGACGGCCTGAAGTACTTCCGGGTCCGGGCCGGTTGGCACAGCTACGACCTGGACATGACCGGGCCCTGGGACATGGACGGGCTCGAGTCCTTCTCCTTGCCGCCGGTGCGCGGCGCGGCGTGGGGAGGGTGGATCGAGATGATGTGGATGGTCACCAGCTACGACGCCGGCAACCTCCCGAACCTGTCGATCGACGACATGCGCATCGTCGAGCCGACCGCGGACCTGCCCCTCAACATCAACGCCGGATCCGGTCAGGTCGACCTCTGGATGGACCTGGACAACAACCAGGGCAACGACGGTTCGCCGGGCCCGGCCTCGAACAGCGCGTCGCGGATCGGGACCGTCAGGGCCACCGGCCTGGTCGGCCTGCCGAGCGGCATCCTGCGCCGCGGCGAGACCGCCCGCTTCTACACCGTGCGCAACGGCGTGAAGTCCGCCGTGTCGTCGCCGGTGTCCATGCCCACCACCTCCATGCCGTCGCCGCGCGTGCTGACGCCGTGGGAGGGCGGCGGCGAGGACTGGGCCACGGTCGTCCGCTGGGACCCGTGGGACATGGACCAGCCGTCCGACGTGGCCGCGGTCCGCAACGCCGGCGCGGTCTTCAACTGGGGGATGCTCGGCGGCTGGACCACCGGTCCGGTGCCGAACGACCCCGCCGTGGTCCTGAACACGAACGGCAAGCCGATCGACGGCCAGCTGTTCCACAAGATGGCGATCACCATCAACTACGACGGACCGTGGGGCCTGCAGGACGGACCCGGCGGCGGCATGGTCGGCCGCCTCATGTGGAAGCCGTACGGCTCCGCGCCGCTGCAGGTGTCCGACGACCTGGTCCTGAAGACCGGCCGTGCCACCTACTACGTGGAGATGCGGCCGTGGCCGCCGTGGGCCGTGCTCGAGCCCGGCGCCAACTCCCAACCGATCGGCTGGGGCACCGGACGGGCCACCTGGATCACCAGCGTCGAGTTCCACCCGCACGAGGACCGTGGCGCCCGCACCTGGCAGATCGAGGACGTGAAGCTGCTCCGCAACGACTACGTCGACCTGCGCTACGGCGGCTACGACATCAAGTTCATCGACGACGCCTGGGCGCCGGGCACGGTCGCGGACATCATCGCGGACCCGGACCGGAACCCCTACAACGCCGGGTACGTCGTCCTGGCCTCCAACGTGCCGGTGGGTGCCGGCATCAACACGTTCAAGTGGAACGGCTGGCCCGCCGGCCCCGGCACCTACAACATCGCCGTCGTGATGCGTCGCGGCGGTGAGCGGGCCGACAGCTACTCCAGCGGTCAGCTCGACTACGGCCCGGCGCCCGCGCCCTGGCCGCCGCCCGTCAAGTGACCCACCGATGACCTGATCGGACCGCCGCTACCGTGGCGGCCCATGACGACCGACCGCGACCCGTTCGTGCGCGTCGTGGTCCTCAACTGGAACGCGGCCTGGTTCACGCGCCGCTGCGTCGAGGCGCTCCTGCACACCGACTACCCGGCGGACCGGTTCGAGGTCGTCATCGTCGACAACGGCTCGGTCGACGGTTCCGCCGAGCGGCTGGCGGACTGGTTCCCGCAGCTCCGGCTGATCCGCAACGGCAGGAACCTGGGCTTCGCCGAGGGGTGCAACCGCGCCATGCGCGACCGCGCCGGGGTCGACCTGGTGGCGCTGGTCAACAACGACGCACGGGTGGAACCGGGTTGGCTCCGTCCGCTCGTGGCGGCCGCGGTGGCCGACGAGCGGGTGGGCGCGGTGGGCGCACGCCTGCAGCTCGAACCCGGCTTCGTGCCGGTCGACGTGCACGCCGAGGGCACCGTCACCGTCGGCGCCGTGCTGCTCGACGGCGTGGAGGTGTCCGCGGCCCTGCGCTTCGACGGCGTGGAGGCGGTGCACGACGCAGCGTGGCCGCTGGACGTGGAGCACCGCATCTCGGCCGGCACCGGTCGGCTGTGGGTCCCGGCGGGACCGGGCGCCTCCTCCCTCGAGCTCGAGCTGGTCGGCGACGGCGCCGTCCGGGTGACCTGCGGCGACCGCACGGTGGCGTCGGACCGGCCCGGCCGGCTCGCCGTTCCGCTGCCGGCGGCGAGGACCGTGCTCGTGAACGGCATCGGCACCGAGCGCAACGTGCGTTCGGAGGGCTACGACCGGGGCTACGGCACCCCGGTCGACCAGCTCGGGCCCGCCGCGCACGAGGTGGTCGAGGTGCAGGGCTTCTGCGGCGGTGCGGCCGTGCTCAGGTCCCGGATGCTCGACGAGGTCGGCGTGTTCGACCCGCGCCTGTTCGCCTACTACGAGGACACCGACCTGTCCTGGCGGGCGACGAAGGCGGGGTGGCGGATCGTGGCGGTGCCGGAGTCCGTGGTCGATCACGCGTTCGGCGCCTCGGGCGGCAGCAGGGCCGTCGGGTTCTTCCACCTGGACCGCCGGAACTGGTGGCTCACGGCCGACCGCAACGGCGACGACGCCGCACGCGCCGCGGTCAGGGAGGAGGTCGGGACGTCGCTGCGCCGCGCTGTGCGCGCGAACGTGGCCGGGCGGCTGAAGCACCGGAGCGCGCCGTCGTTCGAGCTCCTGGCCGCCTGGGCACGGATCATCGCGGACCACCGCTCCGAACGGGCCCGGCG
>JAEZAI010000251.1 GCA_023427825.1 Actinomycetes bacterium | reverse complement strand
AGGTCGCGGTGGACGAGGTCGGGGCGGACGGGTCGTTCGTGGCGTCCGGCGTGGACGTCTGCGGGGCTGCCATGGTCAGCGACGATAGGTGCCGATCACGCCGGCGGGCACCTCAGCGGCCCAGGATCGTGCGCAGTGCCGGCTCCAGCACGGGGTCCTGGAAGTCGTAGCCCTCCCGCGCCAGCACCGCGCTCACGATGCGCTGGCTCGTCAGCAGCAGCGAATCGGCGAGCTCCCGGCCGTAGAGGAGCCGGGGGCCGGCCATCGGGATGATGAACGTGGGCCGGTGCAGCACCCGGCCGAGGGTGGCGGCGAACTCGGCGTTGCGGACCGGCTCCGGGGCGACGAGGTTGACGGGACCCGTGATCGCGGTGCCGCCGCCGGTGCGGGCCCCGACCGCGCGCTCGAGCAGGAAGACGATCGCGCCCACCTCGTCCCGCAGGCTGATCCAACTCTGGAACTGACGGCCCGAGCCCGAGCGGCCGCCGAGGCCGAACCGGAAGAACGGCAGCTGCTTGGCCAGCGCGCCGCCCGAGTCGTCCAGCACGATGCCGGTGCGGAGATGCGCCACGGGGATGCCCGCGTCGGCCGCCGCCGCCGTGCAGCCCTCCCACACCTGGCAGACACGAGCGGGGAAGTCGTCGCCGCTCCCGCCGTTCTCGTCGGTCGCCCGATCACCGGTGTCGCCGTACCAGCCGATCGCCGAGCCCGACAGCAGCACCGCCGGTGGTCGGTCCAGGCCGGCGAGCGTGGTGGCGAGCAGCGTGGTGCCGAGCCGCCGCGACGACAGGATCCGGTCCTTCTGCTGGTCGGTCCAGCGCGAGTCCGCGATGCCGGCACCCGCCAGGTGCACGACGCCGTCGAGGCCCTCGAGCGCGCCGGCGTCGATCGTGCCCGATGCCGGATCCCACTCCGCCGTGTCGTCGTCGGGTCCGGACGAGCCGCCGCCGGGCCGGACGAGTCGCAGCACGCGGTGGCCGTCGGCCCGCAGGCGATCGACGAGCGCGGTGCCGATGAGGCCGGTCGAGCCGGTGACGGCGATGTCCATCCAGACTTCCTACCGCGGGGAGGGCCCGGCTACCCGCCTCCGACGACCGCAGCTCCCGCTCCGACGGGCGCGGTCCGAACGAGGGTTCCTCCGAGGCTCAGCCGGCGGCGCGGTCGGCGACGATGCGCCAGGCGAAGCGGGGGAGCAGCCGGAAGACGAAGAACGGGTACTTCAGGAGCGGCGGCGCCCACACGACCTCCTGGCCCTTGGCCAGGCCGTCGACGATGAGCGGCGCCACCTTGTCGGGCGTCGTGGAGAACGGCGCGGCGTCCATGCCCTCGGTCATCTTCGTGCGGACGAAGCCCGGACGGACCACGACGACCTTGACGCCCGTGCCCTGCAGCGCGTCGCCCAGCCCCTGGCCGAACGCGTCGAGCCCGGCCTTGGTGGAGCCGTAGACGAAGTTGTCCTTGCGGCCGCGGAGACCGGCTACCGACGACATCAGCACGATCGTGCCCCGGCCCTGGCGCTTGAGCCGCTCCGCGACGACGAGCGTGGCCGAGACCAGCCCGCCGAAGTTGATCTCGACGGCCTTGGCCGCGAAGACCGGATCGGCGTCGAACGCGGCCTGGCTGCCCAGGATGCCGGCCGGCACGTACACGAGGTCGATGTCGCCATGGCGGTCGAACACGTCGTCGATCACCTTCTGGTGGCTCTCGACGTCGGTCGATTCCCAGTGCACGAGCTCGACGGTCTCCGCACCCGCGGCGCGGACCGCCTCGGCGACGGGCTCCATGTCGTCCTCGGGCCGCCCCGCCAGGATCACGGTGCGGCAGCGGGTCCGGGCGAGCCGGACGCACAGCGACCGACCGATGTCGGAGCCGCCGCCGAGCACGAGCACGGACTGGACCTCACCAAGCGCGTCTTGCACCGCTTTTCCTCTCTAACCTCGCCGGCGCCACCGCCGGCCGTCGTGGCGAGGTTACCGGGGCGGGCCGGAGCCCACGAAGGGCGGACGGCGGCGACCGGGGGTCCCGCTCGAGGAGTCGGGCCAAGGTCCGGTGCCGGTCCGGTGCCGGGCCGGTGCCGGGCCGGTGCTGGGAGACCGCCACACGGCCCTATCCTCAGCAGCCGTGAGCACCCGGATGCTGATCATCCTCGCCCTGCTGTGCGGGCTGGCGGTGCTCGTCGCGTTCGCGGTCCAGGCCGCGCAGATCATCTGACGCCGGGCGTGCACGCGGCCGGAGGCGGCTGCGAGCGGGACGCAGGAGGCCGAGTCGGGGGCGCCTGGGTGGCGTCGGTAGTCTCGGCCCCGTGGAGCAGACGCACTTCGACCTGGTGATCATCGGTGGCGGACCGGCGGGCTACGGCGCCGCCCTGTACGGCGCATCAGCGGGGCTCGACATCGCCCTGGTGGAGAAGGACAAGGTGGGCGGCACCTGCCTGCACCGGGGGTGCATCCCGGCCAAGGAGCTGCTCGAGACCGCAGCGGTGGTGCGGACGGTCGCCCACGCCGGGGACTTCGGCGTCAAGGTCGAGCCCATCGGGCTGGAGTGGTCGACCACGCTCGAGCGCAAGCAGGCGGTGATCGACAAGCTGGCCGGCGGCGTCGTCGGGCTGCTCAAGAACCGCAAGGTCACGATCCTCGACGGCACCGCCACGCTCGGGCCCGACCGCACCGTGTCGGTGGTGGGCGGCGCCGACGGCGCCGAGTCGGCCACGCTGACCGCCGACGCCGTGATCCTGGCCCCCGGCTCGGTGCCGCGTGTGATCCCCGGGTTCGAACCCGGCGGTCCCGTCGTGACCTCGGACGAGTTCTTCGAGATCCCGGGCGTGCCCGAGCGCGCGGTGGTGATCGGCGGCGGCGCCATCGGCTGCGAGTTCGCCTCCACGCTCGCCGACCTGGGTGCCTCGGTCACGATCCTCGAGGCGCTCCCCAAGATCCTCCCGGGCTGCGACGACGACGTGACCCGCGTGGTCCTGCAGTCGTTCAAGAAGAAGGGCATCGACGTCAGGACCGGGGTGGCGGTGACCGGTCACCAGCCTGGCCCCGGCGGCGGCACGACCGTCAGCTTCGGCGACGGCGAGACGCTCGAGACCGACCTGGTGGTCGTCTCGGTCGGCCGCGCCCCGTACAC
>JAEZAI010000179.1 GCA_023427825.1 Actinomycetes bacterium | reverse complement strand
GTGCTCACGATCCGGGACGGTCCGGTAGCTCCGATCGGCCCACGCGACGAGATCCGGGATCTCCGCGGCGCGGCCGGCGGCCGGGACGTCGCCCTGGTCGGGCATGACCAGCACCGCCTGACCGATCTCACCGGCTTCGGCCAGCCGGTCCGACTCGACGGTGGTGCCGATGTCGACCCACTGCGTCTCGTCCGCACCGGCGCCGTGCAGAAGGTAGATGACGGGGTAGCGCCGGTCGGTCCGGGAGTAGCACGCGGGCAGGTGGACCAGGACGTCGCGCCCACCCTCCTGCGCGTGCACGTCGGTGCCGACACCGTATGCGCAGTCGGGTTCGGGCTCGCGGGCCACCGCCGACGCGGCTCCGTCGACCGTGCAGGCGGTGGTGAGCACGACGAGCATCGCGACCGGGATCAGGAACTGCGACCGAGGATGTGCGACGGATCCCACTTCGTCACCGGGCCTGCATCGCGACGAAGTCGCGCTGATCCGGCGCCAGGTAGCGGTCTGCGCTGCGCTGCATCGACGGCGTGAGCTTCGAGCCGGTGACGCCCAGCGGGTCGCTCGCGGACTGCCGGTACCAGTTGAACGTGACGACCCCGTCGTGGATGTCGAGCTCCATGGCGCGCACCGCTCCGGCGTCGACCATCGCGTTCGCCAGCTGAAGGAGGGTCATCTGGCTGCCGGCCGCGTAGATGAGCCGGCCCTGTGCATCGACCCCGACCGCGGATCGCCACGTGTACTGGAACTGGGACTTCTTGGTTCCCCACTTGAGGTCCCGGTCCGAGTTCAGACCGGTGACCGGCCGGCCTCCGTCTGCGATCAGCGAGAGGTTCTGACGGACGCTCGCCACGTCCGACGTCAACGCGGCGTCGCCCGGCCACGCGACCACGTCCACCCGGCCCTTGCGGTCGATCACCAGCGAAGCGAGCCCGGCCTCGAGCGGCCGTACGGCGTGACGGCCCTCGGTGTACACACCGCCGGCGGTGTGGCGGAACTTGAACCCTGCGTTGAAGGCCGCGATCAACGTGGAGCGTTGGCCATTCGGCACCTCGGAGTGCCACGCCCAGTTGCCGCCGGGTTCGACGAGGCCGGGGACGTACACGGTGCGCACCTTCGACTGGTCGAAACGGACGACCGTGGCGATCACGGACGGTGCCGTCGCGTCGGGGTGCAGGAACGTCTGTTGGACGGAGCCCGACGCAGTCGCCAGCCCGGTCGCCGGGACCCACACGGCTTCCGACGGCGCCGGCGAACTGGTCGCCGTGATGGCTCGATCCGCTGCGGGCGGCGCGGCACCGTGGCGCAGGGCCTTCGGGATGTCGGCCTTGGGTGGTGCCGAGCCGGTCGGCTTATGCCGCGTGTACCACCACTGCTCGACGTCGTTGATCGCCGTCTCGAAGCCGTGGTCGCGGAACCAGTCGACGGTGCGGACGCTCACCGGCTCGTCGCCCGGGGCGGTCAGGTAGGTCCCGTACGACCACGCCACCGGCACGAGGGCCAGGGCGAGGACGATGGCCGCGATTCCGATCCGGCGCCGACGTCGCCGCCGACTCGCACCCGGCCGACGACCCGTCGACGGCGGCAACGACCCGGCGCCGCGAGCTTCGGCTTGTTCGGCGGCGGTCGGTGGGGCGTCGATGACGGTCACGGGGGCTCCTTCAGGTCGCTCCTCCTGAGTGTCCGCTGCCGCAGGTTTGCGCCACCCCAGGTCACGGTGAGCACGCGGCTAAATGTCCGCGAACCCGCCAGCGGGTCGCCCACGCGACACATGGAGCCGAGGTTCTAACCCTGCGCTGACCTTGCGTTGGCCTCGGCCTTACCGACCGCACGCCAGGGTGGCTCGACCCGTGCCGACCCAGGAGCACCACCGTGGCCGAACAACGAGACCCCTCCGCACCGTCGACGATCCAGAGGCGATCGATGGCGCGCCAGATGCTGAACAAGGTCCCCGAGGTCACGATCTTCTTCTGGATCATCAAGGTCCTCGCAACGACCGTCGGCGAGACGGCAGCGGACTACCTCAACGTGGACCTCGGCCTGGGGCTCACGAACACGATGATCTTCATGACCGTGCTGCTGGTCGTGGCGCTCGTGCTCCAGTTCCGCGCGCGGCGCTACGTGCCCTGGATCTACTGGCTGTCGGTGGTGCTGATCAGCATCGTCGGCACCCTGATCACCGACTACCTCACCGACGAGCGCGGTGTTGCGCTGCAGGCCACGACCACCGTGTTCTCCGTCGCCCTCGCGGTGACGTTCGCGGTCTGGTATGCCAGCGAGAGAACGCTGTCGATCCACTCGATCACGACCACTCGCCGCGAGTCCTTCTACTGGCTGGCGATCCTCTTCACGTTCGCCCTCGGCACGGCGGCCGGCGACCTGATCGCGGAGACCTTCAACCTCGGCTACTGGAAGTCCGCACTGCTGTTCGTCAGCCTGATCGCGCTCGTCGCTGCCGCCTACTACTGGCTGCATGTCAACGAGGTCGTGGCGTTCTGGATCGCCTACATCCTCACCCGGCCGCTCGGGGCATCGCTCGGCGACTACCTCAGCCAGCCGATCGCGGGCGGCGGACTCGGCCTCGGGACGACGGCCACGAGCTTCCTGTTCCTCGCCGCGATCCTGGCCGTCGTCGCCTACCTAGCGGTCAGCCACCGCGACCAACCCGATGCGGTCGACGTTGCGGCCTGATCCGGACCGCGGGCCGCGACGCCTCGGCTATCTCTCGGTAAGACCGCTTCCGGACGACGTCACCGACGGGCATCCTCCCTCGATGCAGATCGACCTGACCACGTCGTCGGGCCCGAGCGGCACCGCCATCGGGCGTCGGCGAGGGATCGCGGCAGTTGTCCTGAGCACGGCGTGCGTGATCCTTGTCGCCCGTCCCGCTGCCGCCGCGACGAGCCTTGCGGCGGTCAGCGATGCGGCGGCGAGCTCGCTCACCTGGTGGAAGGCCGCCATCCTCGGCGCCATCGAGGGGATCACCGAGTACCTGCCGATCTCCTCCACCGGACACCTGCTGGTGACCGCGAAGCTCCTCGACCTCCCCGACGCCAAAGGCTCCGCCGGCCTCGACGCCGTGAACACCTACGTCGTCGCAATCCAGCTCGGAGCGATCCTCGCCGTCCTCGGGCTCTTCTGGAAGCGGTTCCGGTCGATGCTCCTCGGACTCGTCGGACGAGACGACGACGGACGCCACCTCCTCATCGTGCTCGTCCTCGCGTTCGTGCCGTCCGCCGCCGTCGGCGCCGTGCTCGACAACAAGATCGAGAGCGCCCTGTTCGGACCCTGGCCTGTGGTCGTCGCGTGGATCGTCGGGGGAGCGGCGATCCTGTGGCTCGAGGAGAGCGGACAAATCCCGCGCCACGGCGTCGTGCCGACTCCCGGCACCGATCCGCTGCGCGCGATCACTTACCGCCATGCCCTGATCATCGGTGTCGCGCAGTGCCTCGCCCTCTGGCCCGGCACCAGCCGCTCCCTGGTCACCATCGTCTCCGCCCTGCTCCTCGGGATCGCCATGCCCGCCGCCGTCGAGTTCAGCTTCCTGCTCGGCTTCGCGACCCTCACCGCGGCCAGCCTCTTCAAGCTCGCCAAGGACGGCGGCAACCTCGTCGACACCTTCGGGGTGCTGAACCCGCTGATCGGGATGGTGTTCGCGTTCATCTCCGCCGTGATCGCCATCAGATGGCTGGTCACCTACCTCCAGCGCCACACGCTCACGATCTTCGCCTGGTACCGGTTCGTCGTCGCGACCGCCACCATCGGTCTGCTCGCCGCCGGCGTGATCTGACCATCAGTGACCGTCCACCCGTCGACGGGTAATCGGCCTCCGAGACCATCCGCTTCGTCCCCGCTTATCGGCCCTCATCCCACCGGCTGGAGGCAAGACACGATCGCCCAGTCCTGGCCGTGACGGCACTTGGTGCGGATCCCCACAGGGTCGTTCCAGCCTCGGGTGCCCATGCCGAAGGGCGGCGATGGACGCTCCAGCATGCTCCGGAACGACACGGGACGTAGTGCCGGCTTCTCGTCGCGTCAGTCGTCGTCGCTGACGACTGGCGGCGCGTCGACCTCGACTCGCTCCTGCTCCGCTGGTGGGCGCAGGAGCCAGAGGCTAGGGATCAGCCAGATAAGGATGATCAGGAGCTCGACGACGAGGCGAAGGCCGACGTTGGTCCGGAGTTCGACTGCCCCGTTCAGGACGACACCCGATGGTCCGTAGTCGGTGGTGAGATGTCGGCGCCGATCTGCCGCCAACCTTCCACCTCGATCCAGCCCCACAGCACCCAAAGGGCCATCCCGTACGCCGCAACGACCACCGCGCGTTGGGAGAGTGAGAGAGCGACGCGTCGGCGTGACCTGTCCATGGCACTGGTCTAATCGGGCCGGCGCCGCACCACCCGGGAGCGCCGGGTGGCCGTGGGAAGGTCTCTGTCGGTGACGACCCCACCTCACCGGTATCAAGTTGATACCATGAGCGAATGGCCATGACGCTTCGGCTCGATCAAGCGGACCAGGACGCTCTTCGGCAGCGCGCCGCTGCCGAGGGCATCTCCATGCAGGACGCAGCCCGCAAGGCCATCCGGGACTACATCGCGAGAAGCGAGCACCGAACCCGTGTCTCGAGTGCGACGGAGATGATTCTCGACGTCCACGCGGAAGCGATCGACCGTCTCGGGAAGTGAACCATCCCGTCGAGTTCCTCGACCTCGACGACCTCCTCGACCTGGCTCGACGCCTGCTCGGCGACCCGCCGCCGTTACGCGACATCGGTCTGCTCGGATCAGCAGTCGCCCGACCTCAGACCACCGCCGGCGGCGAGGACGCCTATCCGACGGTGTGGGCGAAAGCGGCGGCGCTCCTGCAGTCCGTGGTCAACAACCACGCCCTCGTCGACGGCAACAAACGACTCGGCTGGGTCGCCACCGCAGTGTTCCTCGAGATCAACGACGCGAGCGTCGCCACCGCAACGAACGACGAAGTGTTCGACCTCGTGTGGGCGGTCGCGTCATCGACGCCGACCATCGACGAGATCGCTCACCGGCTCGAACGCCTCCACCGACCTCCCTCTCCCTCCTGACCCTCCGACCGACTCGACGACGTGACCGGCCGTGCCCGGACATGGCACGATGACGACGATGCCCGAGACCGCCCGCGTCACTTTGAACTGCTGCTGAGGGACCGAATCGGCCCGCCGTGACTGGTTTCAGATTGATCCAACGGGCATGGCCATGAGGCTTCGGCTCCATCCAGCGGACCAGGACGCCCTCCGGGAGCGCGCAGCCGCAGAAGGCATCTCCATGCAGGACGCGGCACGCAACGCGATCCGGGACTATCTGTCGAGGAGCGAGCACCGGGCTCGCGTGTCGACCGCGCCGGAGATGATCCTCGATGTCCACGCGGAGGCGATCGAGCGTCTCGGGACGTGAGTGAGCCGGTCGAGTTCCTCGACCTCGATGACCTCCGCGAACTTGCTCGACGCCTCCTCGGCGACCCGCCGCCGCTCCGCGACATCGGTCTCCTCGAGTCAGCCGTTGCCCGCCCTCAGTCCACCGCCGGCGGCGAGGACGCCGCCCCGGCGGAGTGGACGGAGGCGGCTGCGCTGCTGCAGCCGGTGGTCAGCACCCGTGCACTCGTCGACGGCAACAAGCGAATTGACTGGCTCGCCGCTGGCGTGTTCCTCGAGGTCAACGACTCGAGCGTGGCCGCCGCGACGAACGACGAGGTGTTCGACCTCGTGTGGGCGGTCGCATCCTCCGCACCGACCATCGACGAGATCGCTCGGCGGCTCGAGCAGAGGCACCGACCTCACTCCTGACCGCCCCGAACACCGCGACCGTCACCGGACCATGAAGTGCCAGCGGTGCTACCACCCGGCAGGCCGAGTACTCCGTTCCGAGATGCCCGGTGAGAACGGACGCTGCCTGGGTCAGCCGACCGCCGGGAAGTCGATGGTCAGCGGGATTCGGGCGGTGTTGTGGAGCGCATCCCGAACGATCAGATCGCCCACGACCTGTCCGGTGAGCGGGCCCACGACACCGATCCAACTGCCATCGCAGCTGAAGACGACCTCGGCCTCGGTCGCCGACACCTGCGTCAGCGTCCCGCCGTAGCACGTGTTGGAGTAGGCCGAGCTGTTGAACGTGATGTTCACCGAATTGGGCGAGTTCCACCCTCCGAGGAAGATCGGGGCGTCGTCGCGCACCCGGGCGGTCACCGTGAACGGAGTGCCGCGTGTGATGACCTCCGGTGAGGTCTGGTAGCCCACGAGCGTCGGCGGCGACACGTCGTCGGATCCCCCGGCCACCTCGAACGTCACGGTGTAGGGCGGAGGTGGCGGTGCTTGGAAGGGGTCGTCGGTGGGCGCCGAGTAGTTGAGGCGGTAGCTGAGCGTCCACGTGCCGTTCGACAGCAACGTCGGAAGCGCGCAGGCGATGGTGATCGTGGCGTGCGTGACGTCGTCGCCGGGATGCTCGAGCGTCGAGCTGCAGTTCGCGACGCCGACGCCGGAGCCTTGCGGGTTCACCAGCGCGACTGGCACTCCGTTGAAGACCCCAGCGTCGTGGCTGGCTTCGATCCGGATGGCGACCGTGTCGCCGGGATGGGCCGGCTGCGGTGAGATCTCGACCGAGTCGACCGTCGGCGGGGCGGGTGCCGGTGGTGTGCCGCACCCCACCAATGCGCCGCGCACCCCCAGCACGACGACGCCGTACACCGCACGCGGCACCATGATCAGATCCCCCCCCCGCGCCTGCGCGACCTGTGCGCAGGACTCTCGTGAGAGTAGCGAGGCCCACGGGGACACGTGTCGGCGGCGCGTCGCATGCGCCCGTGCACCGACGGGCTCCGCAGAGGTCGTCCAATAGGGCAAACGCCCGTCTATCCGCGCCCGATCGTCCGTCTTAGGGTCGCCCCAGCGCGTACCTGCGGTGGATGGGAGACCAACGATGATGCGATCGGGCATGAACTCGAGGGTTCCGGCGGCGCCGCAACGACCGGCCCGACCGCGGCAGCGCCGGCGGCGCTCCGTCGCAGCCGTCGCAGCGGTGGCATTCCTGTCGCTCATGGCAGCTGCGTGCATCGATCCGCCACCGGCGACGCCGGGGCCGGCGATGGCGTTCCGGGTGACCGGCCTGGTCGACGGCCCGGTCGGCGACTTCGCCGTCACCGTCACCGCTGTCGACGCGGCGGGGGAAGTGGCGACCGGCTACACGGGTACCGTGCGGTTCTCGGCGCAGTGCGTCAGGAACATCCCCGTGTTCGGCGGGGTGCAGAACATCTGCATCAACGACCCGGCCAAGCCCGCCACGCTCCCCAGCGACTACACCTTCACGGCGGCGGATGCAGGGGTGCGCACGTTCCCGATCGTCATCCGCGGGGCCAACGATGTCTCGCCGCTGCAGTGGGACGTGACCGCGACCGACGCTGCTGCCGGCTCCATCACCGGCACGCAGTCGGTGTTCGTGACGCCGGGCGCCACCACCCGACTGACCGCCACGCTGGGCGCGTCGTCGGTCGACCTCGCTCCCGGGCAGCTGGTGCCCGCGACCAGTCTCTTCGTCGAGGCGTTCGACCAGTTCGGCAACTACGACTACAACCTGCCGAGCGTGAACCTGCTGTCGGTGACGTTCAGCCCGACCCTGCACTCCGCGGACAACACCGCGGACCTGGCGTCGAATCCGTCGTCGATCACCCTCACCAACGGCCGGAAGCTGGTGTTCGTCAAGCCGGGTGCCTCCACCGTCAGCGGATCGGTGGTGACGACGGCGTTCACGGCGCAGCGTCCGGGGATCACTGCATCCGCGAGCGTCACGACGCGGCGGATCGCGCCGAACCTGAACCCCGCGACCCAAGGGGGGTACGCCGTGCAGGGCTCCGGTTCGCTGATCGTCTACTCGTTCAACTCTCCCAGCTCGCCGGTGGTCATCCCGGCCGGGGCGACGTTCCAGGTGACCTCGGTCGACCCCACCACCAACGTCCTCACCGCTCAACAGGTCGGTGGCCTCGTGACGCTCACGACCACGTTGGGCAACCCGGTCTCGAACGATCCGACGGCCGGCTCGGCGACCGTCGCGCCCAACCTCGGCGTGGTGCAGACGGGCACGACGATCACCGTCAGCTCTCCCGCCACCTCACCGTTCTTCGACCCGTCATCGATCGACCCCTCCCAGGGCGGCGTCAGCTACACGCTCGACGGCAAGGTGTACCTGGCACCGTTGTTCAACGCGGCGAGCCGGCTCATCTGACCGTCGTCGCAGTTGCCGACCGACCGGGACGGACCGCAGAGCCTTCATCTTCCCGTCGGCGACTGTGGCGCCGCTGCACCGCGCGTTCACGACCGGACCGCCAACGGGTCGAGGGCCGGTCCGCGCTCCGTCACGCGAAGCTGGGGCTGTGACCGAGGTGCTCGTCTCGCTGAACCGCCATCCCCTGCCCGCCGATCGACGTGACGCCCTCCTGGCCGAGCCGGTGTTCGGCCAGGACTTCACAGACCACATGGTCACCATGCAGTTCGCCGACGGCCGCTGGGGTCCGATGGAGCTCGTCCCGTTCGGACCGCTGTCGCTGAGCCCGGCCACGCTCGCCCTGCACTATGGGCAGTCGATCTTCGAGGCGCTCAAGGCGTTCTCCCTGCCCAGTGGCGGACCCGCGCTGTTCCGGCCTGACCGCAACGCGGCACGGATGGGGGCGAGCGCTCGCCGCGTCGCCATGCCCGTGCTCCCAGAAGGTGCGTTCGAGCTGGCCTGCTCGCTGCTGGTGCAGGCCGACCGGGCATGGGTGCCGACCGCGGATGGAGCGGCGCTGTACATCCGCCCGTTCATGTTCGGCTCCGAGCCGCACCTGTCGGTGCGCCCTGCTCACGAGTACTCCTTCGTCGTCATCGCGTCGCCCGTCGCCTCCTACTTCGGCGAGCACCTGTCGGCCATCACGGTGGCGGTGGAGTCGACCGACGTGCGCGCCACACCCGGTGGCACCGGCGCCGTGAAGTTCGCAGGGAACTATGCGGCGGGGTTCGCCGCACACGGCCGCGCCGGTGCGGCCGGACACGACCAGGTCCTGTGGCTCGACGCCGTCGAGCACCGTTGGGTGGAGGAGCTCAACGCCATGAACGTGGTCTTCGTGTGGCGCCGCGATGATCGAGTGATCGTGACCACTCCTCCGTTGACCGGCACGATCCTCGAGGGCGTCACGCTCGACTCGTTGCTGACGTTGGCGGCCGATGAACGATCGATCGACGAGGTCCACGT
>JAEZAI010000174.1 GCA_023427825.1 Actinomycetes bacterium | reverse complement strand
GGTCACCGCCATGCTCGGCTGCCTCAAGGTCCGGGCCGTCCCGATCAACGTCAACTACCGCTACGTCGAGGCGGAGCTCGCCTACCTGATCGGCAACGCCGAGCTGGTGGCGTGCGTGTTCGACCAGGAGTACGCGCCCCGGCTGGCCGCGGTCCGCGACGAGTCGCCCAGGCTCCGCACGCTCGTGCACATCGGCGACGACTCCGGCGCCGACACCAGCGGCCTCGGTTCGATCTCGTTCGAGGACGCCTGCGCCCAGGGCTCACCCGAGCGCGACTTCCCCGAGCGGTCGAACGACGACATCTACATCATCTACACCGGCGGCACGACCGGCATGCCCAAGGGCGTGATGTGGCGTCACGAGGACATCTACTTCGCGCTCGGGCAGGGCATCGACGCGCTGACCAACGAGCGCGTCGCCAGCGAGTACACCAAGGCCGAGCAGGCCGCGGCCTCCGAGACGCCATTGATCTTCGGCGTGATCCCGCCCCTCATGCACGGCGCCGCCCAGATCGCCACGCTCAGCCAGTGGTTCATCGGCTCGACGATCGTGCTGGTCAGCAAGTTCGGCGCCGACACCGTCTGGGACCTGGTCGACGAGCACGGCATCAACTCGGTGATCATCACCGGCGACGCCGTCGCCCGCCCGCTGATCGAGGCCCTCGAGGACGAGCCCGACCGCTGGGACGCCGGCTCGCTGGTCTCGGTCTCCTCCAGCGCCGCACTGTTCTCGCAGTCAGTCAAGGACCGGTTCCTCGACCGGTTCCCCAACCTGATCATCACGGACTCGATCGGCTCCACCGAGGGCGGCTTCAACGGCGTCACCTACGCCGCCAAGGGCGACAAGGTCGAGGGCGGCGGCCCCACCGTCGACCCCGGCCGCGACGTGGCCGTGCTGGACGAGATGCTCGAGATCATCCCCAAGGGCGACACCCGCGTGGGCCGGCTCGGCCGCACCGGCAACATCCCGCTCGGCTACTTCAACGACCCGGTCAAGACGGCCGAGGTCTTCGTGACCGGCAGCGACGGCAACCGCTACTCCATGGGCGGCGACTTCGCCCGGTGGACCGAGGACGGCCGGCTGGTCATGCTCGGGCGAGGCTCGGTCTCGATCAACTCCGGCGGCGAGAAGATCTACCCCGAAGAGGTGGAGGCCGCTCTGAAGTCCCACCCCGCGGTCTACGACTGCCTGGTCGTCGGCGTGCCCGACGAGCGCTGGGGTCAGCGGGTCGCCGCCATCGTGCACGTCCGCGACGGCCACGAGGTGCAGCTGGACGAGCTGTCGAACCACGCCCGCACGCTGGTGGCCGGCTACAAGGTCCCGCGCGAGCTGCACGTGGTCGACGAGATCGTCCGGTCCCCGTCCGGCAAGCCCGACTACCCGTGGGCCAAGAAGACCGCCGAGGCGGGCGACGCCCGAGTCGGCTGACGTCATGACGGGCCGGGCGGACGGCTCCGACGGCCCGACAGGACTGCCCCGCAACGTGGTGGTCGTGCTGCTCGACAGCCTGAACCGCCACCTGCTCGGCGCTTACGGCTCCGACGAGTTGGACACCCCCGTCCTGGACCGCTTCGCCGCCCGGGCGTTGCGATTCGACAACCACCAGACCGGGTCGCTGCCGTGCATGCCGGCGCGCCACGACATCCTCTGCGGCGCCCTCGACTTCCTCTGGCGTCCGTGGGGCTCGGTCGAGGTCTGGGAGGACGCGCTCACCTACGACCTCCGCCGTGAGGGCGTGACCACCATGCTCGTGTCGGACCACCCGCACCTGTTCGAGACGGGCGGCGAGAACTACCACACCGACTTCGGCGCCTGGTCGTACGTGCGTGGCCACGAGGGCGACCCGTGGCGGACCGCGCCCGACCCGTCGTGGGTGGGCGCACCGGCCCTGCCGGCCCGCGAGGGCTGGATCCCCCACGCGTACGACGAGAGCCGCACCTGGTTCCGGACCGAGGACGACTTCCCCGGCGCGCGGACCATGGCGGAGGCCACCCGCTGGCTCGCCGAGGAGTCAGGAGCGGCGGACCGGTTCCTGCTGTTCGTCGACGAGTTCGACCCGCACGAGCCGTTCGACGTGCCCGAGCCATGGATGTCTCGCTACGACCCCGACTGGGAGGGACCCAAGGTCATCTGGCCGCCGTACGCGGTGCGCGCCGTGGCCGACGGTTGGATCGACGAGCGCACCGCCCGCCAGATCCGGGCCAACTACGGCGCCAAGCTCACGTTCATCGACCACCAGCTCGGGCGGCTGCTCGACGAGCTCGACCGCCAGGACCGCTGGCACGACACCGCGGTCGTCGTGTGCACCGACCACGGGCACTACCTGGGCGAGCACGACATCTTCGGGAAGCCCAACACCCCGGTTCGGTCGACGCTCGGCCACATCCCGCTGATGATCGCCTGGCCCGGCCGCCCTCCCGGTTCGACGAGCGCGCTGACGACCACGGTCGACCTCCACGCCACCCTGTGCGGCGTGTTCGACGTGACGCCGGGGCACCGGACCCACGGGCGGTCGCTCGTGCCGCTGCTGCGAGGCGACGTCGACGCCACCGCCACCGACGCCGTGCGAGACCACGTGGTCACCGGCGTGTGGGGTCGCGGGGTCACGGTCACCGACGGTCGTCGCCGCTACCTCCGGGCACCCCAGCCGGGCAACCGGCCGCTGTCCATGTGGTCGAACCGCTGGTCGACCATGCCGATCCACGCGTTCCCCGGGATCCGGCTGCCACGGCCCGACCGGCGGGCCACGCTCGAGTTCATGCCGGGCTCCGACGTCCCGGTCATCCAGCAGCCGTTCGGTCCCGGCGATCCCGTGCCGTTCTGGGCGGACCCCGAGGACCACGCGGACGTCAGCATGCTGTTCGACGTGGTCGAGGACCCCGGCGAGACCCGGGATCTGGTCGGCACCGCGGCCGAGGCCGAGCTCGCGGACCTGCTGCGCCACGCGCTGGACGACCTCGAGGCGCCGGCCGTCCAGTTCGAGCGCCTGGGCCTGACCTGATCGTCCGTGCGGCGTCGGTTCGGTCGTTCAGATCAGCCCGAAGGCCAGGCACCAGAGCAGGGCGGTGAGCGACAGCCCGTCGCCCACGTGACCCGCCGAGACCTCGGCACGCAGGCGCTCCACCGGCACCCATTCGATCCGCTCCGACTCGGACGGATCGGTCGGCTCTCCCACGTGGACGGCACCGCGCGCCAGGAAGAGGTCGAAGCGCTTGTCGGCCATGCCGTTGAGCGGGAAGTAGTCGACCAGGTGCTCGAGCGTGCCGGCGTCGCCGCCGACGTCCCAGCCCGACTCCTCGACCACCTCTCGGCGAGCGGCCTGCAGCGACGTCTCGCCCTCGTCCACCCCGCCGGCCGGGATCTCCCAGCCCCAGGTGTCGGTGATGAACCGGTGCCGCCACAGCAGGAGGACCGAGTCGACGCCGTCCACCCGGTCCAGGACCACCGTGCCGGAGGCCGGGCGCTCGGACCGGACCACGTGGTGCTCGAACCGGTGGGCCGGGTGGTCACCGACCGCGGGGACCTCCACGTCGGCCAGCGCGACGGTCAGCCACTCGGACGTGTAGATGTCCCGCTCACCGTGGACCTGCCAGCGCACGCCGGGCGACGCTACCCCAGCAGGTGCACGGCGAATCCGACGAGCATCGCCGCCGCGACCAGCCGCAGCGCCCGGAGCGCGGCGGGCGGCATCGTCGTGCCCACGACGTGGCCGAGCCCCACGTAGCCGCCGTGCACGAGCAGCGACGACGCACCCATGCCCAGCACCCAGCCGATCGTGCCGGCGCCCGCACCGCCGCCCACGACCAGGCCGGCGTACACCAGCAGGGACAGCGGGTTGGCGAGCGTCAGGCCCATGAACCCGCCGATCAGCCGGCGGGCCGGCGCGGCGGCATGGTCGGTCGCGGTGGACGGATCCTCGACGCTCCGGTTCCGGACCGCCTGCACGGCCACGTGCCCGGCGAGGCCGACGAGCAGCAGCGCGGCGGCCAGCCGGAACCAGTCGGTCACCGACTGGAGCGCGGCGGCGAGCGCGGTGCCGAAGAGCGTGACCACCAGGGCGCAGACCAGGTCGCCCAGCGCCACGCCGACCGCGGCCGGGGTCCCGGAGCGCAGGCCCCGCTGCACGCCCACGTCGACGAGCATGAGGGAGATCGGTCCGACGACCATCATGAGCGGCACGCCCGTGGTCAGGCCCGCACCGACGTCGCGCGCGACGGCCACGAGGGCCGGCGACAGGAGCGACGAGAACAGGACCTGGATCACCCACCGAGCATCGCGTGGTGAGCGGCGAGTTTCCGGGGTTCTTTCCCGTCGTCTACGGTCTTTCACCGTGGAATCCGTGGTGATCGATGCGCTGGACCGGGCAATCCTCGAAGAGCTGCGTCACGACGGGCGAGCCAGCTGGCGGGAGCTCGGCGAGCGGGTCGGTCTGGGGCCGACCGCGACGGCCGATCGGGTCCGGCGGCTGGAGCGGGAGGGCGTCATCCGGGGGTACCACGCCGACGTCGACCTGTCGGTCCTCGGCATCGGCCTGCGGGCGATCACCGAGCTGCAGCTGGGCACCGTCACGGCCCACGAGGACTTCGAGGACGAGCTCTCCCGCACTCCTGAGGTGCAGGCGGCGATGCACGTCACCGGCGCGCACGACTACGTGCTGCAGCTCGCCTGCCCCGACGTGGCCACGCTCGACCGCCTGCTGACCACCTGGAAGATGGAGTCGGGCGTCAGCGAGAGCTCCACGCGCATCGTGCTGCGCGACGTCGAGCTCGACTAGCGGCGCTCGGCCGCTCGCACCTTCGGGGAGTGTCACACCCCTCGCTCATACTACGAACATGTGTTCGACCGGTGCAGGCGATGGCGATGGCGATGAACAAGGGCGCAGGGAGACGGGCCGCTGTGACGAACCAACGCCGATGCTCCGCTTCCTCCCGTCGTATGCGGGCACCGACGAGTCGCGGGCGGCGGTGGCAGCTGCGAAAGAGCTGGCTTCGACGGTCGTGAAGGGATTGTCGGATGACGCGTGCTTCGGCCTGTTCGATGACATCGAGCTCGCACGCCGTTCGTTGGCCGCCATCGGCGGCGCCGTGCTCGACGAGATCGCCTCACGCGACCTCTGCGACCGCCGCTACGGCATGACCCCCGGCACCTGGTTCGAACGCCGCCACGGCCGCACCCGCGCCGCCGTCGCCGGCGAAGCCCGGGTCGCCCGCCGCCTCCGCACCGACCTGCCCCAGATCGCGGCTGCGTTGGCCTGCGGCGACATCAGCGCGGAGCGCGCTGCGCTCATCGCCGGCAAGGTCAACGACCGCAACGCCCCCGCCTTCACCGCCGCCCAATCAGCGCTGCTGGATCTGTCCGCATCCGAGCCGTCGTTCAACCAGTTCCGTGTCCTCGTCGACGACCTCGCCCGCTACGCCGACACCGACGGCACCGAACCCGAGCAGTCCCGCTCCACCGTCTCCACACACCGCACCGACCAAGACCTCGTGGTGAACGGCACCCTCACCGGCGCCGACGGCGCCAGCTTCGAACAGCTCTTGGAGAAGGCCGCCAACCAGCTGTGGCGCAAATGGAAGACCGACGCCGCAGACAACCCCGACCTCGACATCCCCACCCGCAACGAGCTCCGCGCCCAAGCACTCCTCGAGCGCGTCCGCCGCGGCGCCGGCGCCGACCCCACCACCAAGAGCAC
>JAEZAI010000160.1 GCA_023427825.1 Actinomycetes bacterium | reverse complement strand
ACCCGGGCCGACGACGCGACCCCGACCGACGACACGAGCCCGACCGACGTCGACGGCGAGACCGGGGCGCCCGCCGAGGATCCTTCCGAGCCGGCCTCGCCGACGCAGACGGTTGCGCCGACCGAGCAGCCCGCCGAGCAGCCCGAAGCGCCGGCCGTCGAGCGAAGCACCGAGGCGGCCGCGCCGGTGAAGGTGCGGGTGGCGGACCCGTCCGCCCTCGTCGGTCGCGAGATCGAGGTGCTGGTCACCGAGGCCGACCGCGCCAAGGGCCGCCTGGTCGTCTCCCGCCGCGACCTCCAGCGTCGCCAGCGTCGCAAGGACGAGAAGGAGCGCTGGGGCGCGCTCAAGGTCGGGTCCAAGGTCAACGGCCGGGTCGTGTCGGTGG
Source organism: Actinomycetes bacterium (assembly GCA_023427825.1). Classification (GTDB taxonomy): domain Bacteria; phylum Actinomycetota; class Acidimicrobiia; order Acidimicrobiales; family Microtrichaceae; genus Dermatobacter. The sequence goes on along the minus strand of JAEZAI010000160.1, from coordinate 2,910 downwards.
CCGACTACGGCGCGGTGGTGGACCTGGGTGGTCTGCGGGGCCTGGTGCACCGCTCCGAGCTGTCGTGGCAGCGCTTCGGCGAGCCCGCCGACGTCGTGTCCGTCGGCGACCAGGTCACCGTCGAGGTCCTCGACGTCAACCGGTCCAAGAAGCGCGTGTCGCTGTCGCTGCGTCGCACCTCGCCGGATCCGTACGCCGGCATCGAGGTCGGCCAGATCGTGCCCGCCACGATCACGCGCGTGGTCGAGTACGGCGCGTTCGCCAAGCTCGAGTCGGGCGCCGAGGGCCTGATCCACATGTCGGAGCTCTCCGACGTGCCCGGGTACCGGCCCGATCAGCTCGTGGTTCCCGGCGAGGACGTGACGGTCAAGATCCTCAACGTCGACCGGACCAAGCACCGCATCGGGCTGTCGGTCCGCCGGGTGCTCGTCGACGACTGACCCACGTTCTGTTGTCTGCGTTCTGTTGTGCAGAACCAGACGGATCGTTCTGGTTCTGCACGACAGAACCGGGGGCGGTCAGAACGAGAGGGGCGGGAGCTGGTGGGAGCGCAGCCAGGCGTCGCCGAGCGCGGCGACGGCCGAGCCGTCGTACTCCACGCCCATGATCTCGGCCGCGAGCTTCAGGAACTGCTCGGTGGTGGCGACGCCGTAGCGGTGCTGGTCCACCCACGTCCGGAGCAGCTGGTCGAAGCGCTCCGGGCCCATGAGCTTGCGCAGCTCGACCAAGAACATGCCGCCGCGGTGGTACACGGACGCGCCGAAGAGCTCATCCACGCCGGGGTCGGCCGGCGGCACGTCCAGGGCCGGGTTGCCGTTGTGGGCGCGCCGGGCCGACTGCTCGACGGTCATGCCGCCGATGTGCTCCAGCCAGAGCCACTCGCCGTACGTGGCGAAGCCCTCGTTGAGCCAGATGGCGTTCCACCTGGCCGGCCCGACGGCGTCGCCGAACCACTGGTGCGTCAGCTCGTGGGCGGTCACCTCGTCGTCGATCGTGTCGCCGGGCCGACCCTCCATGATCGACAGGGCGAGCACGGACCGGGTCTGGCACTCCAGCGCGAGCGGCGGGAGCCCCGGGACCACCACGTTGCCGGCGTCGACGAACGGGTACGGCCCGAAGTGCCCGGAGAAGAACGTGATCATCTGCGGGAAGCGTGAGATCGCGCCGTCGAGCAGATCCGGACGGTCGAGCGGGACGGCGTTGAGGATGCGGACGTCGGGCACGCCCGCCTGCTCCGCCAGCTGCATGTCGCCGACGGTCAGGCTGGCCAGGTACGGCGACATCGGCTCGGTCGCCTCCCACCGGAACGTGGAGGTGGTGGCGTCGTCGCGGCGTTCGATCAGCCGACCGCCGGCCACGGCCTCGAGCGGCGTGGGGACGGTGGCCGTCACGCCCACGAACGCCTTGTCCGAGGGGTGATCGTTCGACGGGAACCAGGTGGCCGCGCCGACGGGCTCCGCGATCACCGTCGACCACTCGTCGGACAGGTCCACCCAGCCCCCGTCGCCGATGAGACCGCCCTCGCTGCTCGGCGTCCGGCCCGGCGTGCCCGAGTAGGCCACCTGCACGATCGTCTGCTCGCCGGCGCGCAGCGGCTCACGAGGCGCGACCACCAGCTCCCGGCCCTTGCGCTCGAACAGCGCCGCCTGGTCGTCGACGGTGACGGTGGCGACCTCGAACCCCAAGAGGTCCAGGTCGAACGTCGACAGGTCCTCGGTAGGCTCGAGCGTGATCGTGGCGACGGCATCCAGGTGGTCCGTGCCCTGGATCGTCACCTCCAGCTCCAGGTCGTAGCGCTCGACGTCGTAGCCGCCGTTGCCGGCCTGCGGGTAGTACGGGTCGCCGACGCCCTCCGCCCCCGCCGAGCCCGTGGACGGCGCCTCGGTGCTGGACGTGGCCGGGCGCTCGTCCGACTCGAGCGACGGCAGCGCAGCCTCCTCCGCGCTGCACGCGGCGAGCGCGGCCACCAGGACGAACGCGACGGTCGCGGTCGCCCGTCGCCGGAGCGTCACGAGGCGTCCGTCACCGGTTCCAGCCGCGGCACCTCGGCCGGCGTGAACTCGCAGGGCATCCGCTTGATGCCGTGGATGAACCCGGACTGCAGGTAGTCGGGCTCGGAGGTGGCGCGGATGTCGGGAAGCCACCGGAAGAGCTCCTCGAACATCACCCGGATCTCACGACGGGCGAGGTTGGCGCCCAGGCAGAAGTGCGGCCCGCCCGCCCCGAAGCCGACGTGCTCGTTGGGGGTGCGCGTGACGTCGAAGGTGTACGGGTCGTCGAACACGCGCTCGTCGCGGTTCGCCGCCTCGTACCACATGACCACCTTGTCGCCCTTGGCGATCTTCTGGCCGGAGATCTCCGTGTCCTCGGTGGCGGTGCGCCGGAAGTGGATGACCGGCGTCGCCCAGCGGACGATCTCCTCGACGGCGGTCGGGGTGACGCCCTCGACGTCGGCCGTCCACGTGGACCGCTGGTCCTCGTGCAGGGTGAGCAGCCGGACGCCGTGCGAGATGGCGTTGCGGGTGGTCTCGTTGCCGGCGGCGGCGAGCAGGATGAAGAAGCTCGCCATCTCCATGGGCTCCAGGCGCTCGCCGTCGACCTCCGCGTGCATCATCGCCGAGACCAGGTCATCCTGCGGGTCCTCGAGCCGGTCCTCGCCGACCTCGGACGCGATCTGGGCCATCTCCATGACCGCGGCCATCAGCGCCGGCAGGTCGGGGACCGTCTCCTGGTCGCCGAGCACCACGTTCGTGAGCTCCAGGATGCGCCCCCACTTCTCGCGGGGGATGCCCATCATCTCGCAGATGATGTGCAGCGGCAGCGGCGCCGACAGCTCGCTGACCAGGTCGCAGCTGCCCTTGGGTGCCGCGTCGGCGACGATGTTGCGTGCCTTCACCCGCACGTCCTCGT
>JAEZAI010000109.1 GCA_023427825.1 Actinomycetes bacterium | reverse complement strand
GCGTGGCCATGATCAGGTGAATGCCAAGCGAGCGGCCCCGCTGAGCGATGTCCACGACGCCCTCCACGAACTCGGGGACCTCTCCGGCCAGGGCCGCGAACTCGTCGATGACGAGGATGAGTGCGGGCGGCGACTCGGGGTCACCACGCTTCTCCAGCTCGAGCAGGTCCTTGGCCTTCTTGTCGTTCAGCAGGTGCTCGCGGTGGTGGAGCTCAGCGCGAAGGCTGGTCAGCGCACGGCGCACGAGGTGCGGGCTGAGGTCGGTCACCAGCCCGACGCAGTGCGGCAGGTTGACGCAGTCGGCGAATGCCGCGCCGCCCTTGTAGTCGACGAAGAGGAACGTCACGCGGTCCGGGCTGTACTCCGCGGCCATGCCGAGCACCCACGCCTGCAGGAACTCCGACTTGCCCGAGCCCGTCGTACCACCGACGAGCGCGTGCGGCCCTTGGGTGCGCAGGTCCAGGTGCATCGCGTCGACGCCCCCGTGCCCGACGAGGGCGCGCAGGTTGCCCGGTCGTGGCCGTGGCCGGTGCTCCCGGCTGGACCGGTCGTGGATCGAGAGGTTCTGACGCCAACGATCGACCACGGCCCCCGGCGAGTCCGCCAGGCTGTCGCCGAGCAGCGTCACCAGCGACACCTGACGGGGAAGGTCGGACGCGTCCTCGACCAGGGCGCCGGAGTCGACCAGCGGAGCCAGCGCCAGGGCCAAGCGGGTCGCGTTGGCAACGCTGACCCCCTCGACCGCGACCGGGTGCACCACCTGTCCGTGCCGGACGAAGTGCGCGGCGCCCGCGTCGAGCCCCGCCGTGACGTCGACGAAGGTACGGCAGGCGGCCGGCAGCTTCTCCGCCCCGGAAGCCGTCCAGAGGGCGATGACACCCGCCGCCACCCCTCTCTCGGTGAGCTGCACCAGCCGTGCGCGATCCGCGGGGGCGCCCTCTGTCACCAGCAGGACGACCACCGGGAACTCGGCCAGCTCGTCACGAGGCGCGCCGACGCCCTCCTCGTCGAGCCTCCCCCCGGTCACGGCAGCGCTTATCCCACTGGGCAAGGGGCCGCGGTCGGTCGTGGACGGCGCGGCGCCGAGACGTGCGTCCACCAGCGCCTCGAGCTCGGACAGCAGGCGTCCGGTGGTCGCGGCGCTGTCCGCGAGGTGCGGTCCGGAGATCGGGCTCTGCGGGGACGACGTATGAGGGAGCCACGACAACCAGTGGTGCTCGGCGACCTCGGCCGGGCTCGTCATGGCGGTGACGACTACCTCGGCCGGCGAGTGGAGCCCGACGACCTGCAGCAGCAGACCCCGGACGGCGTCGGCCGCTCGGGCCTGGTCGCCCACGACGCCGAGCGCACCGGCCGAGAGCAGGTCCTCGAGGACCGGGACCCCATCCACCACGGCGTGCGCGCGCTCGATCGTGGCGAGCTGGTCGGCGTACTCCGGCAGACCCTCGTCGGAGGGGTTGGCGCGGGCGATGGTGTTGCGAGACGGCAGGGCACCGGTGCCGAGCCGGACATGCAGCACGTTCCAGTGCTCGCGCCTGCGGGTCCACAGGAGGTTTCCGTGGTCGAGTCCGGCCTGGAAGATCTCGTGCGCCGCGGGGACCTCCCGCTGCCGGATCTCCCGCTCGCGCGGGATCTCGGCCGCGAGGTCGTCCTGCAGCCGGTCGAGCTGCTTGCCGAAGCGGGCGATCTGGTCCCGCTGCTTCTGCGCCTTCGACCCACGGCCCATGAGGTAGTTGCCCGCCATCATGACCGGCGCCATCGCGACGAGGACTAGCGAGGTGGGGCTACGGGTGATCGTGTACATGATCGCGCCCAGCAGCACGGGGGCGACCATCAGGATCCACGGGAACGGCTGTCGTTCGATCTCTGACGGCACCTGGGGCCGCGGGTGCTCGACAGCGGGGTAGCGCTCCTCCACGCGCGGCGACCGGTTGAACGGGACCGCGCCGCCCTCGATGGTGACGGCGCCGCGCGGGCTGGTCCGTCGCTCGAGCAGAGCGATCGTCAACGCGGTGTCGCCCATCTCCAGGACCTGTCCCGGGAGCACCCGGACCCGGGTGACGACGGAACCGTCGAGCACGATTCCGTTGGCCGAGTTGAGGTCGACGACCTCGACGGACTCCCCCACCTCGACGCGGGCGTGGTGCTTCGACATGAACTGGTCGGCGATGACGATGTCGGCGGAGCCCTCCCGACCGATCAATGTCGACCCCTCGGGCAGCGTGAACTCCTGGCCGGCCGCGGGTCCGCCAACGACTCGGAGCACGGCCGCCTCGACACTGGCCACCTGGGCCCGGGCGCCCGCGTCGGCGACCCGGACATCGCATCCGGAAGCGATCTGCGCCTCCCCGATGGCCTGCTCGCGCGGCAGCGCGACCGGCTGGTCCCCGGGCTGCGCAACACTGAGCGTCACGTCCGCGCGGAAGAGGTTCCGCTCGCTCCCGACCGGGTCGGCGTCCAGCAGCTGCCGCGCCACGTCCCCGACGGTCGCGCTCGCGTCGGCGACCACGACGATCTCCGCGTCGGGTCCGGCACTGCGGCGGTAGGTCAGCTTGAGCTTCATGCGGTCCCCTCGACCTTGATCTCGAACGCACCGAGCACGACGACGTCGTCGGGCAGCAACCGGGTGGACCTCCGCGGGTCGATCCTCACCTCGTCGCCGTTGCGCCGGATGACGACGCCGTGCGTCGAGTCGAGGTCCTCGACCCACAACAACGCCCCGATGACGGTGAACGACGCGTGGGTCTTCGACACCGTGCGATCCGGATCGTCGAGACGCCAGGCGATGGCTCCCTCGCCCAACCGGACATCCGGGTCCCGGCCGGCCACCACCGGGGTGGCGAGGGCGAGCTCGACACCCCGAGCGGGACGGAGCACCCAGCGGCTGACCAGCGGACGCGCGACCGTGGGGCTGGCCGACGGTGCACTGGACCCCGATGCCGGCGCCGCAGCCACTCGGTCGGGCGCACTGGGGGTGCGGCGCGACCGGAGCGCCGTATGGTCAGACCCGCTCGCAGCAGGAGCGGCAGTCTCCGGGG
>JAEZAI010000096.1 GCA_023427825.1 Actinomycetes bacterium | reverse complement strand
GCCAGCGCAGGCGTGGCGATCTCGGGCCACGGCTCGGGTGAGACCGGCGTGGAGGCGCTGCTGCGCATGGCCGACTTCGCCGTGTACAGCGTCAAGTTGGACCCCAACGAGCACATCGCGATCTACGACGAGGCGCTGCACCAGCGTCTCATCCACCAGCGTGAGGTGGAAGAGGCGCTCAGGGGGGCGCTCCATCCCGAGGCCGCCGAGCTCCGGCTCGTCTTCCAGCCCATCGTCCTGTCGTCCGACTACACGCTCCGTGGCGTGGAGGCCCTGCTCCGGTGGAGCACCGCTCACGGCGAGACGATCGCACCCGACGAGTTCATCCCGATCGCCGAGCGCTCGGACCTGATCCTCGACGTGGACCAGTGGGTGATCGAGCGGGCGCTGCGACACCTGCGTGACTGGACCGACGACGACGCCATCGGCCCGATCAGCATGTCGGTCAACGTGTCCGGACGGAGCCTGCTGGACCGCACGTTCGTCGAGCGGGTGGGCGACGCGCTCCTGGCGTCGGGGATCGACGCGTCCCGGCTGCGACTCGAGGTGACCGAGACCGCGATCGTGGAGGACCTCGACCTGGTGGCGGTCCACCTGGCCCAGCTCCAGGCGCTCGGCGTCCGCGTCGTGATCGACGACTTCGGCACCGGCTACACGAGCGTTGCCCACCTGCGGGCGCTCCCCGTCGACGAGATCAAGATCGACGGCAGCTTCGTGCAGGGCCTCGAGGACGACGAGAACCGCGTGCTGGTCGAGATGATCACCCAGCTCGCCCGCCAGCTGGACGTGCCGACCGTCGCCGAGGGCGTCGAGACCGTGGAGCAGGCCGAGCAGCTCCGCGAGATCGGTTGCACGTCGCTCCAGGGCTACCTGTTCTCCAGGCCCGTCGAGGCGGAGTGCGTGCCCGACTGGGGCGGACGCCCGGTCCTCCACGTCTGACCGACCGGGATCGGGGAGCGCACGTCACGGCGCCCGAGCGGTGAGCGCATCGTGAAGAGTGTCCTGAAAGGTTGACCGAATACAGGATCCCCATTTAGGGTCGGCGCAGGATGATGGCACTGACCAGGGGGGTTCCGGTGCTGCGTGACGACTCCGGCCTCGGTCGACCGCTGACGGCACTGGGGCGCGCCCGGCGTGCGTTCGGCGGCTCGGTGACGTGATCCGACGTCGCCCCGCGACGTGACCTGCAAGCGACCAACGACGACAGGGGGACCGCGGATGCGGACGTGCACGAGGTGGAGGGTGGTGTGTGGTCTCGCGGCCATGGCGCTGCTCGTGGGGGCGTGTTCCGACGACGGCGACAAGGACGCCGACTCCGACAAGAGCAGCACGACGGCCGCGGCCGCCGAGGTGCTCGGGGCGCCGAAGGAGGCCACGGGGGAGCCGGTGACGATCGGCATCATCACCGAGGGCGGTTCGGAGGCGATCGGCTCCCAGTCGGAGCTCACCGAGCAGGGCGCCAAGATCGCGGTCGAGTACGCCAACGAGTACCTCGGCGGGATCGGCGGGCGCCCGATCGAGCTGTTCGTCTGCGGGAACCAGGCCTCGCCGGCCGGCGGCCAGGACTGCGCCAACCAGATGGTCGACAAGGGCGTGGTCGCGGTGACGCTGCCGTTCACCGGCTTCGGCGCCGCGCAGGCGCCGATCATCACCGGTGCCGGCATCGCCTACGTGACCGGCTCGGGCAACTCGCCCGAGGAGCTCACGGCGCCGAACGCCTTCGCTCTGACGGGTGGCTACCCGGGCACGCTCGGCGCGTTCGCCAAGCACTCCCAGCAGCAGAAGGTGAAGAAGTTCGCCATGGTCACCATCGACGTCCCCTCCGCCACGCAGGCGGCAGAGACGCTCGGCGGCATGGTGTTCAAGAACGCCGACGTGGAGTACGAGGTGGTCGCCGCGCCGCCTGGGACGCCCGACCTGACGCCACAGGTGCAGTCGGCGGTCGACGGCGGCGCCGACGCGATCGGCGTCACCGGGGACGTCACCTTCTGCACCTCGTTCCTCCAGGCGTACCAGACGCTGGCGCTCGACCAGACCAAGTACGTCATCGCCCCGTGCGTGGACAAGACGGTCATCGAGTCGCTCGGCGACGTGCTCGCCGGCTCGTGGATCGCCACGATCACGGCGAACCAGGGCCAGGACGCGGACATCTACTCGGCGCTCCTCGACCGCTACGCCTCCGGTGAGGGCATCGATCCCGATCCGGTCGTGAGCTCGGGCGTGGCCGCCGGTGTGGGCACGGTGCTGAACCTGGTCCGCGCCATGAACGGCCTCAGCGGCGACGTCACGGCAGCCACCGTGCTCGCGCAGATGAAGGCCGCCAAGGACGTGCCGCTCTTCCTCGGCGGGGGCCAGACCTTCACCTGCGACGGGACGGCCATCCCGATCCTGCCGAACGTCTGCTCGGCAGGGTTCCAGATGGGCACCCTCACCGCCGACGGGGGCATCGAGAACCTCGAGCCGGTGGACGCGAGCGACCTGTTCTCCGGCTAGCCGACCGGGTGGGCCGTCGACCTGGCTCGCAGGTCGGCGGCTCGCCGGTGGTGGCTCCGGCTGGTCGGCGCGCGGGGGCCGACCGCGAATTGAGTACCCTCAAAGAGGGCCCCGGAGGACCCGATGGACCAGGCCAACGACGACGAGGTCAACGCCGGCGCAGTCAAGGACGGCGCGGGCAAAGACGGAGCGGGCAAAGACGGAGCGGGCAAGGACGGCGCAGTCAAGGACGGCGCGGTCAAGGACGGGGCGACCACCACGGCGGAGCAGTACGACGTGCTCGGGCAGCTCTACGACCTCACCGACCCGCAGCCGAAGTACCGCGAGGTCGTCGAGCGTGCGCCGGTGTCGTGTCCGGTCGAGGGCATCGCCGTGGTGGCCGGCCGGGACGCCGTCGACGTGGCGCTGCGCGACACCGACACGTTCAGCTCCGAGGGCTTCCTCGACCTGGGCAACGTGCGCCCGCTGATCCCGCTCAGCGTGGATCCACCCAGGCATCGCACGTACCGCCGCATCCTCGACCCGCTGTTCGCCCCGCGACGGATGGACGAGCTCGAGGCCGACATCGTCGAGCGCTTCAACCGCTTCGTCGACGCGTTCGCGGACCGGGGGAGCTGCCACTTCACCGACGAGCTCGCCACCCCGTTCCCCTCCGCGATCTTCCTCGGCATGATGGGCCTCCCCTGGGAGGAGCTCGACACCTTCCTCCGGTTCAAGGAGGGGATCCTCCGACCCCGCGGCGACCCCCCCGCGGCCCAGGGCGCGGCCCGCCGGGCGACCGGCGCCGAGATCTACGCCTACTTCGACGGCGTCCTCGACGATCGCGAGCGCCGGCCCGAGGACGACATCCTGACCGGGTTCCTCCACGCCGAGATCGACGGCGACCGACTCACCCGCGACGAGATCCTCGACATCTGCTTCCTCTTCCTGATCGCAGGGCTCGACACCGTGACCGACTCGCTCACGTGCATGTTCGCCTTCCTGGCCCAGCATCCGGGGCACCGACGTCAGCTGGTCGACGACCCGGGCCTCATCCCGTCCGCCGTCGAGGAGATGCTGCGCTGGGAGACGCCGGTGACCCAGGTGCCGAGGATGACCACGCGGGACACCGAGCTGGGAGGTTGTCCGATCGCGCAGGGCACGTTCGTGTCGGTGCTCATCGGCGCCGCCAACGTGGACCCGGCCACGATGACCGACGCCGACCAGGTGCGGTTCGACCGCAGGGCCAACCGGCACCTCGCGTTCGGCGGCGGCGTCCACCGCTGCCTCGGCTCGCACCTGGCCCGACGCGAGCTGCGGGTCGCGCTCGAGGAGTGGCACCGGCGCATCCCCGACTACGGCCTCGCGCCGGACCTGGAGCTCCACTACCCGCCGGGCCTCCGGTCGGTCGAGAACCTCGAGCTGGTCTGGTAGCGGACCGCCCCCTGATCACCCAGAAGGACACTCGTTGGATCACCCCTGGCAGCAACGGCTCGGCGTGTGGTGGATCGCGGAGGACCATCCGGAGCTCCCCGCGGTCGTCCACGAGCCGTCCGGCGAGACCCTCACCTTCCGCGAGCTGACCGGTCGGGCCCACCAACTCGTGCACGGGCTCCGAGGCCTCGGGATCGGCGCGGGCGACATCATCGCCTACGCGCTGCCGAACGGCATCGACATCCTGGTGTGGCAGCTCGCCGCGCAGGAGAGCGGCATCCGGTCGATCGCGCTGAACCCGGCGCTGTCGGTGGGGGAGATCCGCACGATCCTCGA
>JAEZAI010000095.1 GCA_023427825.1 Actinomycetes bacterium | reverse complement strand
CATCAGCTCAGCAGAGATGTAGGCATCAAGAGCGATGTCATCGATGTTCGGCGCCGAACGCAGCGCCGCGCCTGCGTAACGCCGCGCAGCGTCGACGTCGGCCCGGTTACCGTTGAGCTCGGCGCGGATGCGGTAGTGCTGCGACAGGTTCGCGAGCCATTTCGGTCGCTCGATCCGAGACTGGGCGATGAGGGCGACGGCTTCATCAGAGAGCGCGATCGCTGCGTCGATGTCGCCGGGTCGACCGAAGTCCTCGAACCGGCGACGGAACCGTGCGGCCTGGTTGTTCAGGGCGACCGACCGGGCATGGTCGTCAACAACACCATCGATCCCCCGTTGGCCGAGCTCGATGCTGGTGTCGAGATGCGCCTTCAAGGAAGTCAAGTCGTAGAGCTGCCGATAGCGGTTCGACAGGCCCGACACGACAAGCGCCTGCTCCGCACCCGTCGTCGCGTCCCCACCAGCGGACTCGTAGATCTCGATCGAACGTCGCACCATTGACTCCTCGCCGGTGAGCTTGGCAAGAAGGCCGAGCTCGCTCGCAAGGTTGATCCGCAGCCGCACCGACAGCAGACGCTCCCCGCCTGATCGGCGGCCCGCACCGCGTCGCTCCACAGATCGACCGCAGCACGCCGGTCGCCCTCAGCGCGCTCTCCCCCAAAGATGTCCGCGTGGAGGCTGCGCGCTCGAGCCTCGACATCGCGGAAGTCCACCTGGGCCGCAACATCGTCAGCGGACGCCGCGCCCTCGCGTGCGGCCTGAACCGCTGTCTCGAGCAGCTCCGGCGAACCACCTGAACGAACGAGCGTCACGCAGTCCCGGGCGAGCCGCCGTCGGTGACCCTGACCAAGCCCCACGCGATCCGCGTCGGCCATCGTCGCCTTGACGAGCTCGATGGCACTCGCGTGCAGCGCCGGGTCGTCGAACCTCCTGGCAGACCTGCTGGCCACGTCAGCGACGAGCTGAATGAGCTGTACGCCGACGTCGTCGCGGACGAGCTCTTCCGCAGTAGCAGGTCTCGTGACAAGCAGATCGACCGAGAGCAGCACCCACGGAAGTCGTCTCAACGGCCGGGCACGGCTTCCAGCGGCCACAGCGACCCCCAGCAGGTGGACGAACTCAGGTGACATGTCGTCCCATTCCTGCTCCGGCAACCGGGACAGGAGCGCCAACGCAAGTGCCTCTGCGCTGGCCGCCGCGACCGCGGCGCTGTTGTCGCCGTCGAAAGCTCGTTCGACACGCGACCCGATGTCGTCGACCGCCACGACACCGCCAGCGATCAGCTGCTCGACAGCGTGCCACTCGGACCAGTCGACGCTGGCCAACTGCAGCGCCGCCACATAGCTGAGTGCCTCGACGACGTCGTCGACGGTCTCAGCGCCAGCGCAAAGATGTGCATCCACGGCGTCGACGAGCTCCGGTGTGGCCCGGGCACGACCGGCGAGCACAGCTTCGAGGTCGCCCGCGTCGTCGACGTCGATGAACGGAACGGCGTCGTCTGCGGTCATTCGTCGATAGCGCCGCTCGACAGCAGGTCGAGCATCGCCTCGGGGTTCTCGTCGAGAAGTGTGCCCGACAGCCTCCCGTCGGGTCCGAGGTGCCAGCCGTGAGCGACCGGCACGCCCGTCGTGTCGACCTCGAGCGGCTGCGACGAGATGTCACTGCGCACCAGGTACGTCGGCCCGGCGTCGGTAACGTGCACGAGCGCGATGCCGTGTCGCTCCGCATAGCGCAACGCACCACTCTGGAATGGTGCCGTAGCGAACACCACGCCCTTCTGCGCGCCCGCGCTGCGTACCTTGTCGCTCAACGTCACGACGACATCACGCTTGACCGGATGGCTGTGACGCTTGCATTCGACGAGCACCAAGAAGTCCATGTCGGCGAACCGGAACCGGGCCGTCGCATCGATCTGGTAGGTGCCGTCGTGTGTCTCGATCTGTTCGTTGAACGCGACCCGAAGGTCGTCGACCACTGGCACCACCTGACCGATCAGTTCAGCCGTGTAGCGCTCGAACTCCATGGGGCTCATCGCCAGTGGGAGCGCCCGAGCGAGCGGGAATGGAACACGTTCACCGTCGTCGTCGCCGTTCGCCTCCGTGTCGAGGTCTGACATCTCCGAACCTACTGATCACGATCGGTGGACGTCCTCGCACCGGGGGCCGCCCTTCTCATCCGGCGCATGCACGACTCCCACCTGCGCCTTGCGGTGAAGGTAGCCGTGACAGCGGAACCTGGGCGACTCGTCTATCTGCGTGTAGCCGACGACGACGGGACGCCCGCACTCGTTGAGTCCCACATGTTCGTGATGACGGATAGTGCGATCGGGCCCAACTGGTGCGCTGTAGTCGAAGAAGGCGGCATCGTCCGGCTAACACCAAGAGAGTTCCTAGCCGACGCATTTTGGGAAGAGTTCTTTGATGGCTCGCCGGATGCAGTGGACCAGCTATGTTCAGTATCGAGCCACTTCCTGAGTGATACGACACCATTTGCCCCCGTATGGAGTTGCCACGAGTTGATGGGCACCTGGTTGTGGGGAGGACCGCAGAGGAGGCCCGTACGGGTCGTCCAGCGAAGGACCCGACCGAGTTCCGTCGGGAGGCCATCGAGCTCGTCGGTAGGTCTGGACGACCGGTTGCGGAGGTGGCTCGGCCGCTCGATATCGCCGAGGGCACCTTGAACTGCGCCCACTCTGCGCACACGACCACCTGGACCAGCGCCTACCACTGGCCGTCAACAGCGACCCCGGACACCGAGACGAGAGTTCTCGGCGCCCTCACGCCTGGCGGCCACGGTTCACTCCGCCCACCCTGCGCGCCCAGCAACGCCGACCAACGCTCACCACTGGCCGTCAACAGCGACCCGGGACGCCGAGACGCCGAGATGAGTTCTCGGCACCCTCAGGCAGATCAGCAGCCGATGGATTCGGATCAGTTGGTGAACGTATGCAGCATCGATCCCTGCGCTGGGAGCGTCTCACTACCTACTGAGGCAGTACTTCACACCGAGCGGGAGGCGGGTTCTCCAGGACCGAAAGCCCGCCTGGTTGATCCGCCACCCAGCTGCCCAGCGTTTCCAATTCCTGATCGACAATCTCTTCACCGAGCGGCGGACGATCGAGCGACACAGTTGGAGATCCATCTCGAAAGAAGGCAATGGCAGCTCCGTCACTGGTCGGAGCAGCTACTAACTGAAGCGGCGGAAGCATATCAAACACTAGCTCAATCTCTGACCTTCGGGATCCGAGTTCGATCAATGCCACGCAATTCTGCCTAATGGTTGTTGGAGCGCGCGAATTAGTGCCATTGCCGCCGCCTTCTCCGCAGGATGTCGCGAAGCTCGAGGCGATGGCCACTAGAAGCACAATTCCGTTCACAGCAGACCTAGAATGCACTACTTCACGACCCTAGTGCAGGATGGCTGATTCATCGCCGGCGGACCTGCTTCGCAGGAGGCCACCGTCGTGTTCACGAGCCGCCTCCTGGTCGCTTCAATCCGAACACCGTACACAGGGAATACGGTGGGACATGAAGCCATCCAGCAGTGCTGCAAACCGATGACCGACCACGATATACCCACTGTAAAGCCCGTGTACCCAAATCCTGATACCTCGCAAGTATGAGCGCCCCAGCCGGGCGAACTAAACGAACAACTGCCAGCCCTTCCATAATCAACCGACCAGTTTCCAGGGAGTGCACTCCGATCACTGATCGTAATGCGAAACGGACCTGCGCCGCGCAGACCCATCAAGAGTCCCGGGGAGTTGGCAACGGTGAATGAATTCGCAGTGTACCACTCAGTAGCCCACAGTTCGCAGAGTCTCCCCCATGTACCGGATGCGAAGCCGACCTTCGACGTGATCAGATATCCCGCCGGACAAGAGAGGTGGCCAACTGTCCCACTGGCATCAGCGGCATTCACTTGGTCAGAAACGTAGCCGTAGTCATTGTGCACACCGCCCTCCACTGGGTCAACCTCAAGGAAACGTCCCAGGGCGATATGATACTGGCGAGCACCCATTTCGATAGTGGGTTGGAGGCCTGACTCGGTTTCGACCTTTATGGCGCTGGCCCCATGCCAATTGTTGTCGAAGTTGCCCGGGTGGGTGTCAGGGGGTGCTCCGCCAGCGAGCATGCCGTCCGCGTCGTAGTAGGTGGTGGCGCCTTGTTTTACACCGGCACTGTTGGCCGTAACGACGTTGTGACCGGCAAGATTGGGATAGGTCCAGTTCCCAGCGTAGTTGGAAGGCGTGTATCGGAGGACCGCACCCCCCGGAAGGGACACGGTGATGTCGGTGACAACGTTGGACGTGTTCAACGTGAAGGGTCCCGAGTATCGGGCAACGGTTGTGCCGTTGAGCTTCCGTTCGACGATGTTGTCCGTGGCATCGCGTGTGTAGCTGACCTGGGTGGCGCTAGCCCAGGCGACGATGCCAGCGAAGAGTGTGGCGGCGTTGGCATTGAGGTTCGCAGCGTTCGCGGTGTAATGAAGCCAGGCTGCCCGACGAGCGGGGGCAGTGCCGGTGACCATTTGCGTGCCAGTCTCGTAGCCATACACGGTGGCTTTGGAGCTGTCGGAGGTCACGGTTGCGGCGACGATGGCGTTGCTGTTCGGCTTACCCCACGACAAATCAACTCCGGCTGACGCGATCGTCGTGTTTCCGGCGGAGAACCCGGCGCCCAGTTGGTGAGCCGCCCCCGCTGTCGTGATCGTGGTTTGGGTTTCTGTGGAGCCGGTGGTGTTGCCTTGGTTGGTGCCGGTGCCGGTCATGCCGAGCTCGTCGGTGAGGAATGGCTCGGCGGTGATCACAGGGACGGTGACACTCGTGAACTTGGTGCTCACACCCGCCTGCGTAACCGACTCGGAGAGCACGACGAGTCGCTTGCCGTTGGCGGACGTGGACGTGACGACATCGTCGTCCCCGACGGTCACGGTCCACCCGAGTGTGGCGAGCTGGTTCTGCAGCCACGTGTCGCGGGTGCCCATGCTGGCGGGGTTCCCGACGACGAGCAACGCGTCCTTGCCGCTGGCGATGGGCGCGGAGGTCATGACGTGACGGTTGGCGGCGTCGTAGGTCATGGTCTGCTGTCCGATGCGGGTGGTGTTGCCGTGGATATCGTAGGCAAGGGTGCCTGAGGCGAGTGTCGCGCTGTCGGCGGCTGCGTCGGTGGTGGAGATGAGCCGGTCGGCGTGGTCGTAGCAGTAGCCGACCACAGCCGGCGTGCCTCCGTTGATGACGGTCGTCTTGGACGTGCGGTTGGAGTTCTTGCCGGCTGCGGTCGCGGTGCAGCCGCTCGAGGTGTCCGCGTACCCGTAGGTGGTCGTGCGGTATCCTCCGCTGTTGGGTGTGGTCGCCGATGTGAGGCGCCAGGCGCCGTCGTAGGTGTAGTTGTCGGTGCCGCCGTTGACGTCGGTGCCGTCCACGGCCTGGTTGCGGATCCTGTTCGTCAACCACCGAGAGGTGATCTCGTCGGAGGTCATCAACGCGCCGCCGGCCTGGTTCCAGGTGACCTTGTCGTTCATCCCGGTCTGGGATGAGTAGACGAAGGTGCCGGTGGTGCCGTTGCCCCGGTTGCCGGTTCCGGACGGGTACGACACCGCAGTGACCCGTTCAGCGGCGTCGTAGGTCATCGTTGCGATGGGTTGGCTGTCGAGGCGGCTGGTGGTGACACGGCCCCACGAGTCGTAGTCCACTGTTCTCGACGAGCTCACTGCACCCTTGGTGATCGTCGTACCCGATGGTCGACCGACGGCGTCGTAGCTGCTGGTGGTGACAACGCCCCACACATCGGTGGTGCTCACGGGCCGGCCGATCAGATCAACAGTCGAGGTGATGGTTCCGGCTGGGTCAGTGACGGATGTGATGAGCGGGTTCGATCCGACCGCGTAGTTGGACGTAACGGTGCGCCCGGGGTTCCCGCCGTACGCCGGAATCTCGGTGGTCGTGGGCCGGCCCCGCGAGTCGTAGGTGACGCAGGTCCACGGGCTCGTCCCCGCTTCGACAGCCGTCTTGTAGCCGCTGGTGGTCGCGCGGGGCCGCCCGGCAGCGTCGTAGGCAGTCTCGTAGGTGATCGGGTCCACTCCCCCGACACCGTCGGGATCGGCGGAGTAGGTACGCCACGGTCGACCGGCTTGTTGGACCGTCTGGGTTCCGGCAGTGCACGGGTCGTCCGCCGTCCCGTTCCGATAGGTGTACGCCAACGCCGAACCACTCCCCGACGGGAGCGAACGGCCGGTACGGCGCAGGTAGGTCGACTCGTAGGTGTAGGTCTCGTCCAGGTTCGACGGGGACGATTCCACTCGAGCGGTTCCGAGCAGCCCGTACACGGGGGAGACGCCGCCGCCGTAGGTCGACCGGGTGACGTGGCCATCGGCGTCGACGCTGGACGTAGCTAGACCAAGTTCGGGCGTGAGGCGCGTGGCGTCGACTTGCTCCCAGCCGGGACCGCCTGGTCGGGACCAGAACAACGCAAACCGGGCCGGCCCGGTGTCGTCGCGCAACTCGACGCGGATCGGCACGGAGAAGCCGGCGAGACCGATGAAGTAGCCGGGGCTATTTTTGTTGTACATGGCTGGGCTCGGGTTCGCGAGATGCCATGCGGACGGGTTCGAGTCCGGGTCTTCCCAGGCGTCGAGAACGAGCGTGTTGCCGACCCAGACTCGGTAGCCGACGTTGGACCAGACCTCGAAGGCGTGGCTGCCGGTGGTGTTGAAGTGCAGGTCGCCGGTCATTCGGGCAGACCACCCGTCGCCCGCGCCGCCGACGGGTGAGCCGGTGCCCCAGTCGGTGTAGGTGAGCCCGTTGCTGTTGTTGAAGTTGACCGACGCGTGTGACGGCTGACCGGCAAGCGCGGTGTTGGTCCAGCCGCGGGTGTTCAGCCCGGAGATACCTTCGTCGTAGTTCGTCGTCGCCTTCGGGGCCCCGCTCGTCGGGTAGAGCGTGGATGCGAACGCGGAGGTGGGGGCGGGGCCGTATGCCTCGATCTGCCGGCCCTGTTCGTCGAAGCGGGTCGTCGACGTGAGTCCGGTACCGCTGTCCGTCGACGAGATCGGCACGTCGAGGTACTCGTCCCACTGGGTGGTGACGGTCCGAGTGGTTGATGCACCGGTGTTGGTCGTAGCGGTGATCTGTCGTCCGGCGGTGTCGAAGGTGTAGTGCGTCGAGTCCGCCGATGCCCCTTCGGAAGCGACGGTTGCGCTGGCTTCGGACAGGAACTCCCAGCTGGTTACGTCGTAGTTGCGGGCGGCTCGCGCGCCACCGGATGCAGGGATCGGCGAGGAGATCTTTGTGAGGCCGTACTCGTTGTAGTTGAGCAACCACTGGGTGGTGGTGGCGTCGGTGTCCTTGTCGGCCCAGGCAAGGGCGGTGACGCCGCTGTCCGCGGCGGCGACAACATCGGCACCGAGTGGGTCGCGGACACCCGTGAGCCGGTTGCCCGTCCCGTAGGTGTAGTCGATGACCTGGGCACCGGGGTTGACGACTCGGGCCAGCCGATAGGCGCCGGGGGTGCCGGTGTAGAGGAAGTCGGTCTGCTGCGAACCCGGAACGGTGGCCCGGCAGATCATGTCGGTCGCGGTCACGAATCCTGACGGCGGAGTCGGGCAGGTGCCGGCGCCGTAGTACGCGACCGTCATCGACTGGCCTGACACCGGATCAGTCACCGACGTCAACCGACCAGACGACCAGGTGGGGGTCGGCATCGCTGGCTGGAGGATGTCGCCGACGGAACGCACTTGCTTCAACGGCAGCTCGGCATCGAGCGAACCGGTGTTGAACTCGTACTCGTAGCCGTAGGACGACGACACCAACACCTGGTTCGACCCGCCGACGGTCACCGCGTCATACACGTCGCGGGGCGGCTCGTAGAAGACCGAGCCGCCCGGGCCGACGCGGCGGATGAACTCCTCGTTGGATCCGTCCGCTCGGGTCAACGTCACTGACGCAGGACCTGACGGCCCACCCGTGTTCACACGGGCGGAGGCCCACTCGGCTTCGGGTTGCTGCATCGTGGAAGACCAGCCGAGAGGCAGGCCCGGGCGCGACAGCGTGTCTCGGCTGTTATATGTGAGCGCCATGCCGAGGGTGCCGCCGACCACTGGGTACTGCGCGGTCGAGACCGACGTGGTGACGTTGCCGTTGAACAGGTTCACACCGACCGGACCGAACGTGTCCACCCCCGACACCGCGGAAGATCCGAAGCGCATGTCCACGCGAAACGGCGAAGGACCCGAGGTCGTCGTATGGCCGCCTTGGTCCTGGACTTTGACGCGGGCCCAGTAGGTGCGGCCGTTCCGAAGGATTGCACCGCCGGCGAAGCTCGTGTCGGAACGGTCCGCTGTCCAGCCTGACGATGTCGACTCGACGATTGTGCCGGCTTCGAACCCCGGCGATGTGGACAGCTCCCAGGTGTAGTTCAGCTGGTCGGTGTCAGGATCCAAGACGTCGACGGACATTTCGTTGATCGGCATCGCTACGACCGGTGGTACGTCGAGGCCGGTGATGATCGGTGCGTAGTTCTCGGACCAGGTCACGTACAGGCTGGCGGTGAACTCCTTGTAGTTCAGGAGTCCAGGGACCTCGTACCCGCCGAACAGGAACGAGGTAGATGAGTTCTTGTTCACGGAGCCCTGCAAGCCGGAAATGCCCGCGGTCGAAGCGAACGAGACGTTGCCGAGGTGGGTACTGGTGCCGCCCATCCAGTTCCACGCGTTTGCCGTCCCGACCGTCAGCGTCTCCGTTGATGTGACGCCGTCGACGCGGTTGAAGATGAACGCGGCGTCGTGCACGGTCTTGGTGACTCCGGCCTCGTCGGCGAGGTACTCGGCGGTGTTGTACTCAGCGACGGTGCGCCAGAAGTAGTCAGCTCCGAACCACGAGTTGGCCATCCGCGGCCAGCAGAACGTCGAGACACCGGGATAGTTGCTGCCGCACCACACGGCACCGTTGCGCATGGACAGCCAGCGGATTGCGCCTACACCAACGGAGGTGAAGTACACGTCCGGATCGAGGACCAGGGGAAACGCCTTCGCAGGCTGTGCCTTCACCCAAGCGGCGTCCACGCCCACGGTCCACACTGACCCTGCTGACTTGTCCGCTGCGAGTGACACCACCGGCGCGTCCGCCATCTCCGCCCCGACGCTTGTCGCCACCTTGGGAGCACCGAGGCGGATACCGTCCACCCCGTCGACCACGTACCGGGGCAGCCGGCGCTGCACCTCCGGCCAAGCCTCCATCCGCGCCGCCTCGGCCTCCGCCCCGGTATCGCGCACCAAGCGCTGATCGGTCTCGAAGGAGAACACCGTCGTCACGGTCGGCCCGCTCAGGACCATCTCCTCACGGATCCCAACCGTCGACAGCCGGTACCGCAGATCCACACCGGGCCACACCTGCGGGTACGTCACAGTCAGTCCACCGTCGGATACAACTGGCGCAGTCGCGGTCGACACTCCGGCCGGCCGCCACGAGAAGCGGTCACCGTCTTCGGCGACCACGGAGACCCCACCAGACCCAGGAGCGACGGGGGCAAACGTTGCCGACCAAGGCCCGGCCCGCGTCTGCACCACGCCCGGCAACTTCTCCACGCGTGCCACCGAAACATCGATCGCCGCCCACCGGCCGCTCCCATCCTTGAACCACTTCGGAACAGCGGACTCCTCTGCGACGAACACGCCGGGCGCGGTCTCCCAGACCAGACGAGAGGAGGTTGAGCGATCCTAATCGACCTTCTCGAGATCGGCGACCGGCGGACGCTTCGGATCCAACTTCGCCGGCTCAGCCCTCTCCGGCGGATCGGACACCTTCGACTCCGAGAGCCGCGGATCAGGCGGCAGCGCCTGGCGAGACCCACCTTCGTCGAGCGCAGGAAGATCCGCCGGCGACACCCGGTCCTCCGGACTGACCTCATCCACCTGTGCTGCCGCCGACGCACCCACGGACGAGTCGCCGAACACCTCTCCGAACGGCGTCCACAGCGAGAGCGCCAGCGCCGACAGCACCAGACCCACAACCCGAATGAAGCGACCGACCATCTACTCGCTCTCCCTCGTCCCAACCGGCCATCGCCGGCCACCCACTCGCGATTGACCCCACATCCGCTTCCATCCGGGCCCCGGCTGGCGTCGCCCGACTGGCCCCCGATCTCCTACTAGGTACATCGGCCTAGGAGCAATGAGTCTTGAGGCTCATTTCTTGAGCCGCGAGGCGTGCTTCGACGTCTCTCCTAGTTTGACGGGACTTCTCGAATCGGACCTGGGAACGGCGAACACTGCCTCGCGTTTGCGACCGGCCGCCCTACCGCGCCGGCCGTCGAGGCCGGATCCGCTACCCGCGAGGCACGCCTCGACGTCACCGCGTTGCAAGCGGATGACGCGTCCGATCCGTCGGCGGGAGGTCACCGTCGTCAAATGAAATGGGCGAGGGTGCGCTGAGTCACGCCCACGTACGCGGCGACCGCTGCTGCTCATCCAATCTGGAGCTTCCACCGGAGCCGAGAGTGCCACGTCGCTCTCCTTCACAGCGCTCAGCGGGAAGCGCAACTCACGCCGCTTCGGAGGCGCGCGGACTGAGCTCCGAACGGAATGCCCGGAGTCGTTCGAGCTGTCTCACGGCGAGCACGGACCGTCGTTGTCGATCGACTCGGCTACTCCGACAACTGCGGAGACGCTGTCGCCAAGGCCAAGAAGACCTACTCCATGAACCGCACTGGGTCTGATGGAGGCTCGGGCTATTGGTTTCCAACCCCGGCGGGGTCGGGCTGTTGGGCAGCGTAGAAGGCTGCTTCGAACTCCGCGGGTGGCACGTCGTCGCAGTGGCTGTGCAGGCGGTCGTGGTTGAACCAGTGCACCCATGACAGGGTCGCGAGTTCGAGCTCGT
>JAEZAI010000092.1 GCA_023427825.1 Actinomycetes bacterium | reverse complement strand
GGTCCACCCGTCGGACCAGCTCCAGCGGGTGGTACGGGTCGACCACGTACCGGAGACCCATCTCCGCCACACCCAGGCGGTCGGCTGTCAGATCGACCGGGAGCACCACGAGCGACGTCCGGGGCTCGAGCGGCGCCACCAGCCGCGACGCACCTTCACGACCGTGCACCTCGGTCGGCCACACCAGCACCACGACGTCCGCGTCCTGACCAGCATGACGGACGTCGATCACCACGTGCACGTCGTGGCTGCGCGCAAGCAGGTCCAGCACCCGCTCCGTCCGTTCGACATCGCCGTGCACGACCTGGACCTTCATCGCTCGACCCTTCAGGAACTCATCAGCCGAGGCCAAGGTGCGCCACAGCTTCGGGTCGAGGTTCTTCTACCCATGGAGGCGTCGTTCACGCGGGCGACTGGCGCGACGATCGTCCCCCGTCCGGGTGAATTGCCGACCCTGAGGCTGAAGACACCCTGAGCAGCGCCTGTCGTGGGCCTGAGGAAGCCGGACCCGGTCCTCGTTCGGAACCCCTCGGCGGTTGAACACGCAACCGCAGGGGATAGGCGTCCAGAGCACCGTAGAGGGAGTCGTCGAGATGGATGTCGAAGAGGTCGAGCTGCTGCTCGCGGAGTACCGCCGCACCGGCGACCGAACCGCACGCAACCGCGTCGTCGAGTGCCACCTGAAGATGGCCCGCTTCACGGTCCGGCGCCTGTCGCGGGGCAACCCGGCGCTCGCCGAGGACCTGCAGCAGGTGGCGCTGCTCGCGATCGTCCACGCGGCGGACCGGTACCGGCCGGGCAAGGGCGCCTCGTTCCGCACCTTCGCCGGGCGCACGATCGACGGCGAGCTCAAACGCCATCTCCGTGACAAGACGTGGGCGGTGCGCCCGCCGCGGACCCGCCAGGAGCACTACCTGCGGGTCTGCCGGGCGCGCGAGGAGCTGACGCAGGAGCTGGGCCGTGGCCCCCCGCCGGCCGAGGTCGCCGCCCACACGGATCTGCTGCTGGACGAGGTGCTCGGCGCGATGGAGGCCGGCGGCGCCCGCACCTCGCACTCGCTCGAGCCGGCTCGCGAGAACGACGAACCGTT
The DNA here is from genome assembly GCA_023427825.1 of Actinomycetes bacterium. Taxonomy (GTDB): domain Bacteria; phylum Actinomycetota; class Acidimicrobiia; order Acidimicrobiales; family Microtrichaceae; genus Dermatobacter. The sequence continues at coordinate 4,280 of JAEZAI010000092.1, read as the reverse complement.
CGTCGCCCGGGCGGAGACCGCCAGCTGGGAGCGGGGCTTCGCCGACTTCGAGTCGCACTCGGATCTCCTCCAGGCGATCGGGGCGCTCGACGAGCGCGAGCGGTGCGTGCTGCACCTGCGGTTCGTGGAGGAGCTGTCGCAGCCGGAGATCGCCGAGCGTCTGGCGATCTCGCAGTCGTACGTGTCGCGGATCATCCGGGGTGCGCTGGCGACGCTCCGCGAGCAGATGGACGACGAGCGCTCGGCCCCACTGCCGTCCGGAGCGCTCCGGCGCTCGGCATGAGGAGTCCGTCGTGAACGACTCGGCCGGGCAGCCCGATTTGCACACCCCCGACGACCTCGACCGGGAGGCCACGGCGCGAGCCCTCCAGGTCGACGAGGACCGCATCTCGGCCCTGGTCGAGGAGGGACTGCTCCATCCCGTCGGAGGGCCGGGCGACGAGCTCCGCTTCTCGACGGCGGAGGTGGAGGCGCTCCGGCTCCAGGGCGGGTGACCGGTCCCGGCGACCTCGCTGCGGCGACTCCCGGGACCGGACCCGCGGTCGTGGTGATCACCCGGAACCGGGTCGACTCGCTGCTGCGGACCCTCCGCCACCTCGACGACACTGGCGAGGCCGGTCGTGTCGTCGTGATCGACAACGGGTCGCGGGACGGGACCGCCGAGCGCGTCCGGCGCACCCATCCGCACGTGGCGGTGGTGTCGCTCGACCACAACGCCGGCGCCGCCGCTCGCAACATCGGCGTGGAGTCGACCGCGTGGCCCTTCGTGGCCTTCTGCGACGACGACACGCAATGGGAACCAGGGTCGCTCGGACGGGCCGCCGAGCACCTGCGCCAGTGCCCGGAGGTGGCGGTCGTCGCCGGGACCTACGTGCTCGCCGACGGTCGCACGGACCCGCTCGCCGAGCTCATGGCACGAAGCCCGCTCGGGGCGCGGGACGGCCAACCCGGCCCGCGCGTCCTGGGCTTCCAGGCGGGCAGCGCGATGGTCCGGCGGGAGGCGTTCCTGGCGGCCGGCGGCTTCCACCCCCGGTTCGGCGTCGGCGGCGAGGAGTCGCTGCTCGCCCTCGATCTCGTCGACGCCGGATGGGACCTGTGCCACGCGCCCGAGGTCCGCGTCCGCCATGACCCCGCACCTCGCAGCGCCCGGGCCGGGCGACGCCGGGTGGCGCGCAACGAACTGCGGGTCGCGCTGTTGCGCCGCCCCGTCCTCGACGTGATCCGCGCCGCCGCCACCGGGCTCCGCACCCCGTCCGGTCGGGCAGCAGCGCTCGGCGCCGTGGTCGACCTGCACTGGACGCGGCGCGAACGCCGGGTCCTGCGGCCCACGACGCTCCGTTCGCTGGCGCTGGTCGAGGGCCGTCGGCCAAGCGGGCGCCGCGTGCGGGACCGCCTCGCCACCCTCGAGTGGTCGATGACGCCGGGCCGGGTACAGCGCGAGGAGACCCCAGGAGGTGACATGGCAGCGGATCGGACCGGGCAGCGGATGGTGGCCTCGTACCACGGGCACGAGGCGGCGGGCATCGTCGCCGAGCGCCTGGTGAGCGACCTCGGCGTGCCGCAAGGGGACGTGGCGGTCGACCGTGCGGATGACCGCGCGGCGGTCGAGGGATGGACACCGGTGCGCCCCGACGCACCGAGGTCCGCCGGGACGGCCAACGCCGCGAACGCGGACCCCGTGACCGAGCCCGGCCCCGACCCCGAGCGGCCCGGCCTGGCGATGGCGGCCTGGGTGTCGCTCCCGGCCGGCGCCGTCCTCGGGTTCCTCCTTCTCTTCCTGTTGGGACTGGTCGTGCCCGACGGGGATCAGCCACGGCTGACCGTCGCCATCATCATGGGCGTGATCGGCGCGGCCGCCGGCGGTGTGATCGGCGCCCTGTTCGGCCGCGCCCGCAGCGACCTGGTGTCCGCCGCCGGGCGCGAGGCGGCGCCGACGTCGGTCATCTCGGTCCCCGCGGACGCACTCGGCGACGAGGCCCGGCTGCTGGAGTTGCTGGCGCGGGGCCCGGTCGACGCGATCTGGAAGGTCGACGGACCGGACGCTCCGCCGAGGCGCGTGAGCGCACCGGCTGCGGAGGGATGGAGAGGCGAGTGAGCGACGACGGGCCTGTCCGCTCGCCGGCGGAGCCCTCCGGGCTCGGTCACCTGCGCCGGCTCGACGACGCGCTCGTGTCGTTGCGCCGGGACCTGCCGGTGCTCGACCGGTGGGGCGAGGACCTGGCGCAGCGACTGCTGCTGGGAGGGAGGGCGCTGACGGCCGGCAACGGCGGCAGCGCCGCCCAGGCACAGCACCTGACCGCGGAGCTCGTCGGTCGCTACCGGGCCGAGCGCCGGCCCCTCAGCGCGATCGCCCTGCACGCCGAGACGTCCAGCGTGACCGCGATCGTCAACGACTACGGACCCGACGAGGTCTTCGCCCGGCAGGTCCACGCACACGGCCGCCCGGGTGACGTCCTCGTGGCGCTGTCGACCTCCGGCCGCTCCCCCAACGTGCTCCGCGCCGTCGAGGCCGCCGTCGAGGGTGGGCTCACCGTGTGGAGCCTGTGCGGCGCCCCGGGCAGCCCGCTGGCCCTGCGCTCGCACGAGGCCGTGTGCGTCGATGCGGACACGCCGACGGTCCAGGAGGTGCACCAGGTGTGCATCCACCTCGTCTGCGAGGCCGTGGACCGGACGATCCTCGGCGTGTGTGCCGACGTGGCGGCGGCTCCGGCCGCCGGCGGTTCTCGTTCACCGCACAGCGGTTAGGCACAGCCCCGAGCGGCGGCGAGCCTGCGCGGTGCGTCCGTGCCCCCGCCCCCATCGACGACCCCCCGGAGGACGACCATGAGCACCGCCCGCCCGAACGCGCAGAGGCCCGCGCCGGCCCGGACGCCCCGTCGCCGCCGGTCCGTCCGGACAGCGGTCGGCGTGGGGGCCGCCGCCCTGCTCCTGGCGGGAGCCGCCTGCGGTGGCGACGACGAGGACCAGCGCCGGACCGGGGACTCCCCCACCACCGCGTCGTCGAGCACCAGCAGCACCACGAGCACATCGGACGTGCCGGGCACCACCGACGGGTCCGAGCCCGACGCCGACGCTCCAGGCGCCGGTCCGGCCTCGTCGACGACCGTCAGCTCCGTCCCGGGCGCCGTGCCGGGCAAGCCCAACGCCCCCGTGGGTGACCAGCGCAACGAGCAGCAGGCTCCCGGACCCACGCAGCCGTAGCGCCGGGACGCCGTGACGGACCGAGGCCGCGCAGGGGACGCAGCGTCCGTCAGGCGCCGGCGGCCAGCATGCCGCTGTCGTGGCGACGGGTCACCAGATCGCCTCCGGCACCGCGCCACCGGCGTCCGGCGGCCGGGGTGCGTGCGACCCATCGTGTGGCGCTCATGCGTTCGAGCTCGTAGTGGTCGGCCAGGCGCTGCGCCGCGTGTTCGATCGTGGCGTGACGGCTCTGCAGGGAGCGGAAGCTCAGCGTGGTGCCGTCGTCCGCGGTGATCTGCAGCTCCGAATCCAGCTCGTCGACGGCCTCCACCCGGATCTCGATGACGGTCCTGGCTCTCACCGCTGCCTCCTCCTCCAGAGCGAGGCGACCCGGGCAGGCCGCCGCAGCGCCCGGCCTACCCGGCGCGCCCGGGTTCAGAACCGACCACCGGGTCCAGAACGCGCGACCCGGGCCGGACGGGTGCCGGACGCCGGCGCGGGGACCGGTCGACATCGACGCCCGTGGTTGGGGAAGGAACCGGGAGCGCGCCGCCAGGCCCGCGATGAGCACGCCCCGGATGAGCAGGCCCCGTATGAGCAGGCCCGGAACGAGCAAGACGGAGGACACCTTGGACGCACGGACTGATCGCACGGACCGGCACGCCGCCGACACCGCCACCGACACGGCCGCCGACACGGTGGAGCGGCACCCCGACGCCGGGCAGCTGCCGTCGGACACCGACGTGCTGGCCGAGCGCCAGGTGGAGGGTGGCGAGGCGGAGGTCTCCGAGGAGCTGGTCGAGGCCGAGCGGCGGCGGCGGGCCGAGGAGCTGCCGCCGGAGGCGCGCTCCGGCGGCAGCGACGTCTGAGCGGGAGACGTCTGAGCGGGAGACGTCTGAGCGGGCGGAGCGGCGCTCCGGACGGGCTCCGTCCGCGACCAGGCACTGGCCCGTCGCGCGACTCGGGTCGCGTCGCCGGCCCTGCGTCAGGTTCCCGTGGCGGCCGGCCGGAGGATGCCCTGCTCGGTGACGAGCTCGGCGTCGAGCGTCCGGTACCCCTCCTGTTCGAAGGACACGACCACGACCTCGCCGTCGGAGCGG
>JAEZAI010000071.1 GCA_023427825.1 Actinomycetes bacterium | reverse complement strand
CTTGTCCTCCAGGAACTCCCGCGAGCCGTCCGGCGTGAACGGGTACTTGGAGTCCGACACCTCGGGATAGGCGACGGAGTCGGGCACCAGGAAGCTGTCGTAGCCGGCGGCCTCGGCCGCCTGCGCGAGCGGCGCCATGTAGCTCGGGTCCGTCAACGCCTCGGCGTAGGTGAATCGCACGTCGGTCCCCCTGTGGTTCGTGCTGCTGTGGTTCGTGCTGCTGTGGTTCGAGTCGTGCTGTTCGAGTCGCGCTGGAACGCGGGCGTGCTCAGTGCTGGTGGTCGAGTGCCGCGATCGCGTCGGCGTACATCCGCTGCTTGATCGCCCGCAGCGTGGCCGGATCCTTGCCCGCGAGCGAGCCGGCGAGCTCCACGGCGCGCGGCAGGACGTCGTCGGGGGCCACGGCCTCGTCCGCGATCCCGGCGGTGACGGCGTCGGGCCCGCCGTACCGCCGGCCGGTGGTCATCGCCACGTGGGCGGTCCGGCGGGGCAGGCGCGCCCGGAGCAGCTCGTCCATCCCCGGTGTGAACGGCAGGCCGAGGTCGACCTCGGGGACGCACCAGTAGCCGCGGTCGTCCCGCATGATCACGAAGTCGTGGGCCACGGCGAGCATGGCGCCGCCGGCGAAGGCGTGTCCCTGGACCGCCGCGACCGTGGGGATGCCGGCGCCGAGCACCTCGCCGAGCAGGCGGTGCAGTCGTTCGACGACGGTCGAGGCGTGCTCCTGGTTGGCCATCATCCAGTCCAGGTCCAGGCCGTTGCACCAGATCTTCCCGGACGCCGCGGTCACGAGCGCCCGGGGCGCCGGGCGGTCCTCGACCTCGGACACGAGCTCCAGCAGACGGGCCGTGCTGTCCAGGTCGAAGCGGTTCTCGCCGTCGCCCAGGTGCAGCACCCACACGTCGCCCTGCTGGCTGAGGTGGGGCTGGCCGGCGCTGGGCTGGCTCGTGTCGACGTCGTCCGGCACCGGGACCTCCTCGGCTGGTCGGGCCGGGAGGAGTCTGTCAGGCGCAGGCACGCCGCGGTTTCGCTGAGCGGGTCCAGGGGTAGGGCGGGGCCATGACCGGTTCCGGATCCTCCGTCGTGGTCGAGGTCGACGCGTCCCGCGACGCCGTCTACCGGACGATCGCCGACCCCCGCACCTACCCCGACTGGCTCGTGGGGGCGAGGGCGATCAGGTCGGTCGACGACGAGTGGCCCGAGGAGGGCAGCGCCTTCCGCCACGTCATCGGGTTCCCGCCCGTCCTGGTCCCAGGCTCGACGACGTCGTACGGGGTCGAACCGGGGCGGTGCCTGGAGCTCCGGGCCGGGATGGGCCCGCTCGGTGCCGCCATGGTGCGCTTCCAGCTGAGCGACACCGCCACGGGCGGCACGCGCATCGAGGTGGTGGAGGACTTCGTGGCCGGACCGGCGCACTGGTCCGCGCGCCTGGCCGGGCCGATCATCCGGGCGCTCGTCTGGGGCCGGAACGCCGTGTCGCTCGACGCACTCGCCGACGTGCTCGGGCGCCACGTGACGAGCGGGCCCGCATGAGGGCCTCATCCGCGACGGGACCCGGCGCCGTCGACGGCGGCGCACCCGTCCTGGTCGAGCCTCCCGAGGGCACCACCGAGGCCGTGATCGCCGCCGCGGCCGAGGCCGGCCTGCGCTACGTGACCGACGACGAGCCCGGTATCCGTCGGACGCGACGGGGTCGCGGCTTCTCCTACACCCGGGCCCAGGGTCGGACCGTCGTGGGCAAGCAGGACCGGCAGCGGATCGACCAGCTCGCGATCCCGCCGGCGTGGACCGACGTGTGGATCTGCGCGGACCCGAACGGCCACCTGCAGGCGACCGGTCGTGACGCCCGTGGCCGCAAGCAGTACCGCTACCACGACCGGTGGCGCGCCGTCCGTGACGAGGCCAAGTTCGACCACCTGCGGGAGTTCGGCGAGAAGCTGCCCGACCTGCGCGCCGTCGTCGGCGAGGATCTCAGCCGTCGGGGCCTGCCGCCGCGCAAGGTGATCGCGCTCGTCATCGCGCTGCTGGACCGGACGCTGATCCGGGTCGGGAACGAGGCGTACCGCCGGGAGAACGGCACCTACGGACTGACCACGCTCGAGGCCGACCAGGTGGACATCGACGGCGCCGAGATCTCGTTCTGCTTCATCGGCAAGGGCGGCCAGGAGCACGAGGTGTCGCTCGACGACCGCCGCCTGGCCCGGGCGGTGAAGGCGTGCCACGAGCTCGGCGGCCGTGAGCTGTTCACGTACCGGGGCGTCGACGGCGGACCGGTGCGCGTGGACTCCGCCGACTGCAACGAGTACCTGGCCGACGTCATGGGCCCCGACACCACGGTGAAGTACTTCCGCACGTGGGGTGCGACGGCGACCGTCCTCGAGGAGCTCGCCGGGCGGCCCGAGGGGCTGACGACCGCCGACGTGCTGAGCGCCGTCGACCTGGCCGCCGAGCGGCTCGGCAACACGAGGGCCGTGTGCCGGCGGTCGTACGTGCACCCGCTGCTGACCGACGACCTGGACGAGCCCCGACTCCGCGACGCCTGGGCCGGGTCCCGGACCACCGAGTCCATGACCCGCGCCGAGCGCGCGACCCTCCGCCTGCTCGACGGCTGACCCGCGTGGCGGACCTGGAGACGCGGGCGTTCGTGAGCCCGCTCGGCTCAGGCCTGCCGGCTTGCCGCCGTTCCGGCGTGAGTTGCCGTCGCTGAGCGACGGGAACTCACGCAAGATCGGGCGCGCTGAGTCCGCTGAGGCACCGCCGGCTGCCCCGCGCCGGCCCGTCGTCCGGCGTCGGCGTCTGCGATGCTCTCCGGATGCTCAGCTACGAAGAGGCGTGCCGTCTGGTGACGGCACCGGGGACGCCGTTCGAGACCGTCGAGCAGGAGGTCATGGGCGTGCCGCGGAGGCTGTTCCGCCACGCCCCCGACAGCCTCCGGGACGTCGTGGTCGGCGCCGCAGCGAGGGGCGACGTCACGTTCCTGGTCTACGAGGACGAGCGCTGGAGCTTCGACCGGTTCGGTCGGGAGGTCGCCGGGCTCGCCGCTGCGCTGGTCGATCGGTACGGCATCCGCAAGGGCGACCGGGTGGCCGTGGCCATGCGCAACTACCCGGAGTGGATCGTCTCGTACGCGGCGGCGGTGTCGGTGGGGGCCATCTCGGTCAGCTTCAACGCTTGGTGGACGCCCGACGAGATGGACTTCGCGCTGCGGGACTGCGGGGCGTCGATCCTGATCGCCGACGAGGAGCGCATCGAGCGCAGCCGCACGACCTGCGAGGTCCTCGGCATCCCCGCGATCGCGGTGCGGGCCCCGGGCGCCGGGCCGGCATCCACGGACGCCGCGCCCATCGAGGACTGGAC
>JAEZAI010000056.1 GCA_023427825.1 Actinomycetes bacterium | reverse complement strand
AGGTCCGACGCCATGCCGGCGCAGTCGCCGACGTTGTCGCCCACGTTGTCGGCGATCGTCGCCGGGTTGCGCTTGTCGTCCTCGGGGATGCCGGCCTCGACCTTGCCGACCAGGTCGGCGCCCACGTCGGCCGCCTTGGTGAAGATGCCGCCGCCGACGCGGAGGAAGAGCGCCAGCAGCGACCCGCCGAAGCCGAAGCCCACGAGGATCGCCGAGGCCGTGTTCTGGAAGACCATCACGATCAGGGTGGCCCCCAGCAGGCCGAGGCCGGCCGTGAAGAGGCCGATCGTGCCGCCGGCGCGGAAGGCGACCTGGAGGGCGGCGTCCATCGAGCCGGTCTTGGCCGCTGCGGCGGTGCGCACGTTGGCCCGGGTTGCGAGCCACATGCCGACGAAGCCGATGAAGCCCGAGAACAGGGCGCCGGCCAGGAACGCGAGGGTCCGGAAGATGCCGGACTGCACCCGGTCGAGGCCCTCGGTGCCGGACACGTCGAGCACCTCGGTCGACGTGATGAACACGACGACCGCGAGCGGCACCACGATGATGAGGATCGTGCGGAACTGGCGCTTGATGTAGGCCATCGCGCCCTCCTGCACCGCCGCGGCGATCTCCCCCATCTCGGAGGTGCCGGTGTCGTTGCGCAGGACGCCCTGCATCATGATCCACCCGGCCACCAGGGCGATCAGCGCGACCGCCACGGCGAAGATCAGCCAGAACCACTCCGCTCCCCCGAGCGTGAAGATCTGGTAGCCGCCCTCGGCGGCGAACGTCTGCATCATTGAGCATCCCTCGCGATGGTCGTGTCAGGCCCGTACCGGCCCTGCGTGGGCCCACCCCCAAGGGGCTCGCGGGCGCGGACCGGGAGAGCCTCCCGGTCCCAGCGGTACCGGGGCAGTTCAGTGGACGCCGGAGCCGCCGTCAAAACCGGCGAACGGTCGACGAACGGGCGGATCAGGCGACCCGGTCGGCGCTGCGCTTCTTCTCGCGACGGGACTTCACGACCTCGACCGCGATCGGGATCAGCGAGACCGCCACGACCAGCAGCAGGGCGATCTCGATGTTGTCGGCGATGAAGGCGACGTTGCCCAGGAAGTAGCCCAGGGTGGTCACGCCGACACCCCACAGGAACCCGCCGATGACGTTGAAGCGGACGAACGTGCCGTACTCCATCTGCCCCGCCCCGGCGACGATCGGGCAGAACGTGCGCACGATCGGCACGAAGCGGGCGAGCACGATGGCCCGAGGCCCGTGGTGCTCGAAGAACTCCTGGGCCTTCTCCAGGTACTCCTGCTTGAACAGCCGTGAGTCAGGCCGCCGGAACAGGGCGGGACCGGCCTTGCGTCCGAAGACGTAGCCCACCTGGTCGCCGGCCACGGCGGCGATGAACACGCCGATCAGCACGACCCAGATGTTGAAGTGGATCGAGTCCGAGCCGCTCTGGAACGCCCCGGCCGCGGCCATGCCGGCGATGAACAGCAGGGAGTCGCCGGGGAGGAAGAAGCCGATCAGCAGCCCCGACTCCGCGAAGACGATGGCGAAGAGGAGGATGTAGCCCCCACTGCGGATCAGCTTCTCCGGATCCAACCAGTCCGGCATGAGCGCGAACAGGGTCGCCAGGGTCAGCACGGGCGCTCAGGGTAGCGGTGGAGCGACGTCAGCACCCGGCACCGGCTCATCCGGACCCGCCCGCGGCGCTGTTCGCGCCCGGAGCCGCCGTCGTGGTGGTGGTCGACGACGACGCCGCGCCGGTCGGCGCGGTCGTGGTGGTCGTCGTCCGCTGCAGCTCGGCGTCCGCCCGGCGCACGAGCTCCCTCGCCTGCGCCACCGCCGCCTGGTAGCCGGCGAGGTCGAGGGCCTTCAGCTTCTCGTCGGCCTCGGCGAACTTGGCGTCCGCGGCCGCGAGGAGCTGCGTGGCGGTCTGGCCGCCCTCGGGCGGCGTCGTGGTCGTGGTGCCGGGGGCCTCGGTCTCGGGCGGCGGCACCGGCTCCGCTGGCTGCTCGACTGCGCCGTCCTCGTCGCCGTCCAGGAGGTCCGCCACCGCGGTGTCGATCGAGTCGCCGAAGCCGACGTCGTCGCCGTTGGTCACGGCCACGCGGGTCAGAGCGAACCGCCCGCTCTGCTCGGCCTTGGCGTAGACCGGTCGCACGTAGAGGAGCGAGTTGCGGAACGGCAGGATCAGCATGTTGCCGTAGCGGACGCTGGAGCCGTTGCGGCCCACGATCGTCTGGTACTGCGACACGGGTTCGTAGGTGACGATCTTCTGGTTGGCCTGCAACGGCCCGTCGACCTTGGGCGCGGAGCCGCCCGAGGTGTCCCCGTCCGCAGCCATGACGATCTGTCTGAGCTCGCCGTAGGAGCCCGGGTCGTTCGACGCCACCATGAGCGCGGTCAGGTTCCGCCCGCTCTCGTCGTCGGACGCCAGCACGAACGGTCGCGTGAGCACGAACTCGGGCTGCGAGTCCGGCGTCAGCTGGAGCATCTGGTAGTAGGGCTCGATCCGGGGCAGGTTGGTGGTCGTCTGCCCGGTGGCGGGATCGGTGGTGACCGCGGTCGACGCCGAGTTCGGCGGCTGCTGGGCGATGCTCCAGCGGTCGCTGTTGTTGAAGAACACCGAGGGGTCCGACTGGTGGTAGCGGCCCCACGCCGCCGTCTGCACCTTGAACATCAGCTCGGGGTACCGGAAGTGCCGGCTGAGCGCATCGGGGATCTCGGACTCGTACAGGTCGGGGAACGCCTTGGCGTAGGCCCTGATGATCGGATCCTGCTTGCCGCCGTACAGCGTGTCCGCGAGGTACAGCGTGACCGTGCCGTCGTACGCGTCGACGACCGCCTTCACGCTGTTGCGCATGTAGTTGAACGTGCCGGTGAGCGACGGGTCGATGCTGCGGGCGTCGATCTCCTCGCCGTACGGGTACGAGTCCGCCGTGGTGTAGGCGTCGATGATGTACTTGATCCGACCGTCGACCATCACCGGGTACGGGTCGGTGTCGAGCGTCAGGTACGGGGCGATCGTGCGGACCCGCTCCTTGACGTCGCGCAGGTAGATCACCTTGGACTTGTCGGTGAGGTTCGACGAGATCAGCGGCTCGATCTCACCGAAGCGCAGGGCGAACGCCGCCCGGCGGAACACGGAGTCGAGCGCCACGCCCGACTTGCCGGTGTAGGTGGTGGACACCTGGTCGGTCGACAGCTCCTTCTGGTCCGTGCCGACGATGGCGTACCCCGCCATGTCCTCACCGTGGTAGATCTCGGGCCGCTCCAGCGCGGGCAGGCCGGTGGTCGTGGCGGGGATGCCCTGCACGAGGAAGTCCGGCTCGCCGCGGGCGTTGGTGGTGTTGGCCGGCGCCAACGCCAACCCGTAGCCGTGGGTGAAGATCAGGTGGAGCTTCTCCCACGAGGGGTTGGTGATCCCGTTGGCGTTGAGCTCCCGGGCCGACACGATCGTGGGGACGCGGTTGGTGGTGCCGGGGGCGTCGGGGTCCTCGACCACGTACCGGTCCACGTCCACGTCGTCGAACCGGTAGAACTCGCGCTCGAACTCGAGCTCCTGGATCGTCGGCTGGATGACCGCCGGGTCCAGCAGGCGGGCGTCGGTCAGGTTGACGCGCTGGCTCTCGATCGCATCGGGCGTGACGGCCTTCTGGTAGTCGAAGGCCACCTGCTCCACCGAGCCCAGACCCAACGCGTCGCGGGTGGCGTCGATGTTGCGCTCGATGAACTCGCGCTCCTTGGACAGCTCGGCCGGCGAGACCTGGAAGCGCTGCACGAACGCCGGGTACACCGAGCCGACGACCAGCGCGACCAGCAGCCAGAGCGACACGACGATGCCGGGCATGATCCAGCCGCGGCGCCAGATGTTGACGATGAAGAGGACCGCGACGAACACCGAGATCAGGATGAGGAACTCGATGGCCGGGATGCGGGCGTTCACCGCCGTGTAGCCGGCGCCGTCGAACGACTTGCCCGCTGCGAACGTCAGCTCGTAGCGCTGCAGCACGTAGTCGGCGGCCTTCACCAGCGCGGTGGCGGCGAGCAGGATCGACAGCTGCGCCTTGGCGTTCTGGGTGATGCGCTCCCCCATCGGCTGCAGTCGGATCGCGCCGTTGAGGTAGTGCACGACCGCCACGATCACGACGGTCACGAGCAGGAACGCGAACAGCCAGTCGACCACCTGCGACAGGAACGGCAGCTTGAAGATGTAGAAGCCGATGTCGGTGCCGAACTGCTCGTCCGCGCTGCCGAAGGAGCCGCCGTAGCGGAACAGCAGCCACGACCGCCACTGGCTGGCGGCGCCCAGGCCCGGGATCAGGGCGACCAGCAGCGCCAGGCCGAAGCTCAGCACCCGCTGACGGCCGGCGACCATCTGGCGGTACCGGACGACCACGTCGTCCTCGGGGCCGGTGACCGGACGGAACTTCGGAGCCAGCCGGTCGGCGACCAGCAGGTTCACCCAGAGGATGAGGAAGAAGACGAGGGTGGCGCCGATGCCGAGCGTGAGGCGGGCCGAGAGCAGCCGGCGCCACACCGCGGTGAGGTCGAGCGAGTCGAACCAGAGGTAGTCGGTCCAGAAGGTGGCGATGGCCCGCAGGGACAGCGCGAGCACCACCAGGACGCCCACGAGGATGCCGACGATCCACCTCGCCCGGTTGGGCCGCGGGCCCCGTTCCTTCCGTCGCTCGCGCCGCGAAGGACGAGGCATGTCGTCGGGCATCCGCACGGCGGTCGAGGTTACCGAGGGGCCGGAACCAGGATGCATCGGCATCCTGAGTGCGCCGGGGGGATCACGTCCCCGGTCGGGAACGCCGCGCCGCACG